>DASTHG010000435.1:0-12130 GCA_035718325.1 Gemmatimonadales bacterium
GGCCCGATACGCCGCTTCGATGTCGGCGAGCTGCTGCAGCACGCTGAAGGTCTGGGGGTCGATCGCCGCGCCGCGCGCGATCTCGAGCGTCGCGAGTGCCGCCGCAGGGAGGGATGCAAATCGCCCCCGATCCACCTCGACCAGCTGATAGCCAGGCTGGCGCGGATCGGGGGCGAGATTCGTCACGACCGGCACGTCACTCCTCGCCGCTGGACGACTCCTCCTCGGCCGACTCCACAGGTGCCGCGGCCTTTACGCCGAGGTGCTCTTTCACTTTCCCTTCGATCTCGAGCGCCATGTCGGCATGGTCTTTCAGATAAAGCTTGGCGTTCTCCCGCCCCTGGCCGATGCGGTCCTTGCCGTACGTGTACCAGGCACCGGACTTGTCGATGATGCCCGCCTCGGCGGCGATATCGACGAGCAGCGACTCGCGGCTGATCCCTTCGTCGAACATGATGTCGAACTCCGCCTGCCGGAACGGCGGCGCGACCTTGTTCTTCACCACCTTCACACGGACGTGATTGCCGATTACCACCTCGCGCTCCTTGACGGGCGCGATGCGCCGCATGTCGAGCCGAACTGAGGAGTAGAACTTCAACGCCCGGCCGCCGGTGGTCGTCTCGGGATTGCCGAACATGATGCCGATCTTCTCGCGCAGCTGGTTGATGAAGATGACGGAGGTGCGAGAGCGGTTGATCGCCCCAGCCAACTTGCGCAGCGCCTGGCTCATGAGCCGGGCCTGGAGGCCGACGTGGGAGTCGCCCATCTCGCCTTCGATCTCCGCCTTCGGGACGAGCGCTGCCACCGAATCGACCACCACTATGTCGACCGCGCCCGACCGCACCAGAATCTCGGTGATCTCGAGCCCCTGCTCGCCGGTGTCGGGCTGCGAGACCAGCAGGTTGTCGATATCGACTCCGAGCTTCTTGGCGTACTCGACATCGAGCGCGTGCTCGGCGTCGATGTAAGCCGCGGCCCCGCCGGCGCGCTGCGCATTGGCGACGACCGACAGCGCCAGCGTCGTCTTCCCGCTCGATTCGGGGCCGAAGATTTCGGTGACGCGTCCGCGGGGGATGCCGCCCACCCCGATCGCCGCGTCGAGATTGATCGCCCCCGTTGAGATCGCGTCCACCCGCACCCGCGGCGAGTCCGATCCCATGCGCATGATCGCACCCTTGCCGCAATTCTTCTCGATCTGGGCGATGGCCAGATTCAGGGCTTTCTTGCGCTCGTCGGTGAGCTTTGGCGCCTCGCGCTCTTCAGCCGCCATCGGGGTCCTCGTCATCGGTTGGGAGCCTCGCGTTGGGTGGTGTGCGAGACCCGAATATATACCGAAGTCGCCCCTACCGCCACCCTGGGCGAAACGCGTCTTCCAAGTGCTCCAGCTTGCCCTGCATGATGCCGATGCAGTCGAAGCGATAGATGTCGGATGGCTGCCCGAAGCGATCGATCCATGCGCGGGCCGCTCGCACGATCTCCCGGCGCTTGGCTCCGGTAACCGCTTCGAAGGGGTGCCCGAAAGAATCGCCGCGCCGAGCCTTCACCTCGATGAAGGCCACGAGCACCCCGCGCCGGGCGACGATGTCGATTTCGATCCGCCCCACGCGCCAGCGATGCGCCAACACCGCCCAACCGCGGCTCGCGAGGAAGCGAATCGCTTCTTCTTCCGCCGCGAGCCCCTGCTTGTGCCGCGGATCGGTCCAGTCCGACGGGTCGCTGTGGAGGCCGCGAAGCACGGCTGCAAGCTATCGACTTGCCGACTGGATGCGTCACCCGAAACGCGCGGGTGGTGACGATAAAATGCGCTATTGGCTCTTAGCTGTTGGCTGTTGGCTTGGCTAATAACCAATAGCCAACAGCCAATAGCGTCTTACGTGCCGCAAATCTCATCCAGCTCCTCGAGCCCCACCAGCACATCCCGCGGCTTCGAGCCGTTCGCCGGCCCGAGGATCCCCGCCATCTCGAGCTGATCGATGATCCGCGCCGCACGGCCGTAGCCGATGCTCATGCGCCGCTGCAGCAGTGACGTCGAGCCGAGCTGGTTCTGGATGCACACCTCGGCGGCCTGGCGGAACAGCGTATCGCGCTCCCCCGAGTCCTCCCCCCCATCGCCGCCGCCGCGCTCCGCCGCCTCGGCGGCCTCGATCGCCGCGATCTGCTGCTCCATCACCGCCCGGACCTGCGCCGTGCCCTCCGCCGCCTTGCGCGCACGATACCACTCCATGATGCGCTCGGTCTCCTCGGTCGCGATATAGGCGCCCTGCACCCGCACCGGCTCGCTCTTCCCGGGCGGCAGGAACAGCATGTCGCCGTTGCCGAGCAGCGTCTCGGCGCCGTTCTGATCGAGGATCGTGCGGCTGTCCACCTTGGCCGAGACGCGAAACGCGATGCGACACGGGAAATTGGCCTTGATCAATCCGGTGATCACGTTCACCGACGGCCGCTGGGTCGCGAGAATCAGATGGATGCCGATGGCGCGCGCCTTCTGGGCGAGCGAGGCGAGCGGCGTCTCGATCTCCCCCTGCACCGTCAACATGAGATCGGCCAGCTCGTCGACCACGAGGACGATGTACGGCAGAATGCCGTCCTTGTAGGCGCCGTCTTCGAACGGCAGCTCCTTCTGTACGCCCGCCTGGGTGGCCAGCGTCTCGCGCGGACCGCGCAGCGGACGGCCGGTTTCGACTTTGCGGTTGAAGTCGGCCATGTTCCGCGCGCCGTTGGCGTGCAGCAGCTTGTAGCGGCGCTCCATTTCCGCCTGCGCCCACTTGAGCACCGTCGCCGCTTTGTGATGGCTCGTCACCACCGGCAGCCGCAGGTGCGGCAAGTCACCGTACATCGACAGCTCGACCATTTTGGGATCGACCATCAGCATCTGCAGCCGGTCGGGCGGATGCGAATAGATCAAGCTCGTGATGATGGCGTTGATGCAGACCGATTTTCCCGACCCCGTGGCGCCGGCGATCAGCAAATGGGGCATCTTGGCGAGGTCGTCGTACACCTCCTGCCCTTCGAGATCGCGGCCCAGCACCACCGGCAGGATGCGGTTCTGCGTGTGGAACCGGGCGTTGTCGACCAGCTCACGAATCGTCACCATGCGGGCGCGCGGATTCGGCACCTCGATACCGACGCGCGCCTTACCCGGAATCGGGGCGACAATGCGCAGGCTGCGGGCTTTCATCGCGAGGGCCAGATCGTCGGCGAGACCCGCGATGCGCCCCACTTTGACGCCCGGACCAGGCTCCAGCTCGTAGCGGGTCACGACGGGACCGACGGTCCGGTCGGCGATCGTGCCGCCCACGCGGAATGTCTCCAGCGTCTGCACGAGGCGCTGGCCCATCGCTTCGATCTCTTCCGTTCCGGGATCGAGATCCTCGGTGGTGGGAGCCGTCAACAGCTCAGGGGGAGGGATTAAGGCGCCTTCGGGCAGCCGCGGCGCCGGGCGAGGCGGTGGAGGCGGCGGCTTCGGCTTCTTGGGGCGCTCGAGTGCGGCTTTGGCTGCCGATCGCGGCTCCCGCTCCGGGACGATCACGCTCACCGGGGGACGACTCGCCGGCACGCCGTCCTCTTCGAACGGCTCCGCCGGCTTTGCGCCTTTCCCGCGCGCCTTGGCTGGAGCCTCGACCGACCGCTCGCCGGTGCCGGCGCGAAGAATGGCGAGCGGGTGCCACCCGATGGTGAATACGCTCAGGGCGGTGAGCACGAAGACGCCGATCAGGATACCGCCCGCCGTTCCCACGGTCCGCACCGCGAAGCCGGCCACCCAGCCCGGCAGCATCCCGACCAGCTGCTGCGACACGCTCCAGTTCTTGTAGTCTGGCGGGAACATCAGGTTCACGCGTCCCGCGACGCCGACTACGTACGGGACGAGGAAGATCAGCCCGGTCATAAAGGCGGCCGTCCGCCCCGTCGAGAGCCCGCCGAGCCATCCGAACGCCGCCAGCGCCCACCCAATGCCGAGGATCGGGATCAGGACCGCGCCGAGCCCCAGCCCCTGGCGGATGACGGCGCCGAGCCGGTCGCCGACACCACCTGTCAGGTGTCCGGGCAGCAACGTCAGGCCGACGAACAACCCGAGCACGAGCGCGCCCACGCCGAGCAGCTCGCCGCGGATTTTCTTGTTCACGTGATGAGCCGGCCGCTATACGTGGGCACCAGGTCGTACTTGTCGACGCCGGCGCAGAACTGCACGTCCTGCTCCATCCCGAGGGCCTGCAGCGCGCGGCCGGCGTCGGACGACGTGAACGCGTCGACCCAGTTGCGATAGCGCTGCGCCAGTCCGAGGGCAATATCGGCGCTGTCGTTCAACACGACCTTGCGCAGCCCCTTGCGCGCCGACCGCACGATGCGGCCGGCGGTGTAAGCGTCCTCGAGGGCGAGCTGCTTCTCGCGCCCGGCGCAAATGATCACCAGGTCGCCGCGCTCGCTCAGCAGCGTCGCGGCGCGGTCGGCGACGGCCGCAAAGTTGACCGCCGCCCCGACGACCACCGGGTCCGCCCCCTGCGCGGCGACGAGCGCGGGGGTCCCGTTGGTGGTCGAGAGGTAGACGGTCTTGCCGCTCACCTGCTCCGCCGTCATCTCGCGGGGCGAGTTGCCGAGGGTGAATCCGGGGATGGGGAGGTACTTGCGCTCGCCGGCGAGGACGAACCCGTCGCGCTCCAGGTTCGCCGTCATCCTCACCGCTTCCTCGGAGGAGGCAGCGGGGACCACGCCGCGCGCACCGCTGGCCAGCGCCGCGACGATCGTGGTCGTCGCGCGCAGGACATCGATGACGATCACCCCTCGGCCCGCGAGATCCCCTGCGGTGAGGCCGAGCGGCGTGAAGTACACGTCAAGCTTCATGCCGGATCGGTGAGAAGCTGCGGCTCGCGCTCGAGGAACTTGGTGTCGACCTTGCCCGCGACGAAGTCCGGATGGCGCATCACGCGCCCCAGAAACGGAATCGTCGTCGTCACGCCTTCAATGATAAACGAGTCGAGCGCCTGACGCATACGGGCGATCGCCTCGGCGCGGTCGTTCCCATGCACGATGACCTTGGCGAGCAGCGAGTCATAGTACGGCGGGACCGTGTAGCCGGCGTAGATGTGGGTGTCGACGCGGACCCCCG
Organism: Gemmatimonadales bacterium; assembly: GCA_035718325.1. Taxonomy (GTDB): domain Bacteria; phylum Gemmatimonadota; class Gemmatimonadetes; order Gemmatimonadales; family GWC2-71-9; genus DASTHG01. The sequence goes on from DASTHG010000435.1 coordinate 5,105, forward strand.
GGCCGCCCGGGGGATGGAACGCGCTGATGAGCCCGGGCGACGGCTGAAAGTTGCGCGCCGGGTCTTCGGCGTTGACCCGGCATTCGATCGCATGGCCGCGCAGCCGGTTGCCGTGCAGCACCAGCGACAACGGCTCCCCCGCCGCCACCCGAATCTGCTCCTTCACCAGGTCGAAATTCGTACACATCTCCGTGACCGGATGTTCGACCTGGATGCGGGTATTCATCTCCATGAAGTAGAAGGAGCCGTCCTCGTCGAGGAGAAACTCGATCGTCCCCGCCCCCGCGTAGCTGATCGACTGGGCGAGCTCTACGGCCGCCCCCCCGATCTGATCGCGCAGCTCCTGGGTCAGGGCCGGGCTCGGCGCTTCTTCGATCAGCTTCTGGTGACGCCGCTGGATCGAGCAGTCGCGCTCGCACAGGTGCATCACTCTGCCGTGCTGATCACCCATGATCTGGATCTCGATATGCCGCGGACGGGCGAGGTACTTCTCGATGTACACCTGGTCAGACCCGAACGCCGCCAGCGCTTCCTGACGCGCCAGGTTGAACGCCTGGGCGAACGCCTCGGGGTCAGTGGCAACCCGCATGCCCTTGCCGCCTCCCCCCGCCGCGGCTTTGATGATCACGGGAAACCCGATGCGCTCGGCGATCGGCAGGGCCTCGTCGAGGCTTGCGACCGGCCCTGGCGAGCCCGGCACGGTCGGCACCTTGAGCGACTGGGCGCGGGTGCGCGCCGCGGCCTTGTCCCCCATCTCGCGAATCTGGTCGGGCGTGGGCCCGATGAAGGTGATCCCCGACGTACGCACGATCTCGGCGAATTCGGCGTTCTCGGCGAGGAACCCGTAGCCGGGGTGGATCGCGTCGGCGCCGGTGATCTCGGTGGCGGCGATGATGCGCGGGATGTTGAGGTAGCTGTCGCGCGAGGGCGCCCGGCCGATGCACACATCGTCATCGGCGAACCGCACGTGCAGGCACTCGCGATCCGCCTCGGAGAAGACCGCGACGGTGGCGATGCCAAGCTCCTTGCAGGCGCGAATCACCCGCAGGGCGATCTCCCCGCGGTTCGCGATCAGCACCTTCTGGAACATCAGCTCGTGAGGCCGATGGACTCGACGCCGGCCGCGGCTCCTGGTCCGCCCAGCTTGCTCCCCGACGCGTCGACGCCCGACACCTTGAGGGCGAACTCGCTCGGGTTGGTCGCGTAGAAAATCGCGCTCTCGTAGCTGATCATGCCGTTTTGGTACCAGCTGAACAACGACTGGTCGAAGCTCTGCATCCCGTACTGGATCGACCCCTCGGCGATGAGGTCGGGAATGTTGAGCTGCTTCGACAGGTCGCGGACGTTGTCGGCCACGGCCGCCGTGTTGATCAGCACTTCGCACGCCGGCACGCGCCCCTTGGCGTCCTTGCGCGGCACGAGGCGCAGCGAGACGACCGCCTGCAGCGCGGTCGAGAGGAGGTGCCGGACTTCGTCGTGCTGGTGCGGCGGGAAGAACGAAATGACGCGGTTGATCGTCTGCGTGGCGTCGGTGGTGTGGAGCGTCGAGAAGACGAGGTGGCCGGTGTCGGCCGCCTTGAGCGCCGTGTCCAGCGTCTCCATGTCGCGAATTTCGCCGATCAGAATCACGTCGGGGTCCTGGCGCAGCACGTGCCGCAGCGCCGAGCCGAACGACAGGGTGTCGTTACCGACTTCGCGCTGCGAGATGTTGGCCAGGTTGTCGCGATGCAGGAACTCGATCGGATCCTCGATCGTGATGATGTTCACGCGGCGGCTGGCGTTGATGTGGTTGAGCATCGCCGCGAGACAGGTCGATTTCCCCGACCCCGTGACGCCGGTGACGAGCACCAGCCCGCGCGGCCGCAACGCGATCTCCTCCATCACCGCCGGCAGGTTCAGCTCCTGCAGCGTTTTCACCTCGTACGGAATGGCGCGAAACGCGAAGGCGACCGTGCCGCGTTGCTGGTACACGTTGGTCCGGAATCGCCCCACGCCCGGCACGCCGATCGCGAAGTCGGCTTCCTTGTGCTCGGCGAACTCCTTCACCTGGCGCGGGGTCATGATCTGCTCGGCCAGCGACTTCAGCTCCTCGGGCTTGAGGGGCTGCGTCTCCAGCGCCACCAGATCGCCATTGACCCGGACCGTCGCGGGACGACCGACCTTGAGCAACAGGTCCGACCCGTTGCGTTGGACCATCTGCGTGATCGCCGCCTTGAAGTTGAACGGCGGCGGGCTGCCCTGTGGTGCGTCAGGCATGGGGATCCACCCGGTATAGGACCTGTCCGAATTCCACCGGCTGTGCGTTTTCGACGCACACCTCCCGAATGACACCCTGCACTTCCGACTCGATCTCATTCATGATCTTCATTGCCTCGATGATGCAGACCACCTGGCCCGGCGCCACGCGCGTGCCGTTTTTCACGTACGGCTCGGCGCCCGGCTCGGGCGATTTGTAGAACGTGCCGACCATCGGCGACTTGATCTCGAGCACTGCCGGGCCCGGCGGGGCGGCGTGCGCCGCGCTGGCGCCGGCCGCCGCGCCGGCCGCCGGGCTGGGCGGAACCGGGGCGGCCGACGTCACGACCACCGGTCCCGCGGCGTTGCCGGCTCCATGGCCCGACTTGGACACCCGCACCGACGCCCACAACCCGAACAGCCCCCGGCGCACCTCGATGGCGCCGAGGTCGGGGGCATCGCGCAGGATTTTGACCAGCTGCCCGATGAGATCCAGGTTCATATCAACGGTCGCGGCACAGAGTCCAAATAGACCACCCCCGGAACAGGTCCGTCAATCCGCACCCGGAAGCCCGGGGATCAGCACAACTCCAGCAGATCCGTGGCCCCATCCGACAATAGGACCGGACCGTTTGCGGCCACATGGACGTCGTCTTCCAGCCGCACGCCGCCCTGCCCTGTGAGATAAATGCCGGGCTCGACCGTCACGACGGCATCGACCGGCAGCGGCTCGGCATTGGTGCGGGCGAGTCGCGGTGCCTCGTGCACTTCGAGACCGAGTCCGTGGCCCAGCGAGTGGCCGAAGGCATCGCCGAAGCCCCGCGCCTCGATGAGGTCGCGTGCCAACGCATCGGCCTCCCGCGCCGGCATCCCCGCTCGGATGCGCTCGCGCGCGGTGCGCTGTGCGGTGCGTACCAGCTCGTACACCGTGCGCTGCACATCGCTGGCGCGCGCGCCGACCAGCACCGTGCGCGTGATATCCGCGCAGTACCCGTCCACCTGGGCGCCGAAGTCTAGCAGCAGCCATTCACCGCGCGCCACCGTGCGGCCGCTGGTGCGCGCGTGCGGCCACGCCGTGCGCGGCCCGGACGCGACGATGGTCGGGAAAGGATGGTTCTCGCTCCCCAATCGCCGCAGCTCCGCTTCGAGCGCACCGGCGATCTCCCGCTCGGTCTGACCGGGGTGTACGCCCGCCAGGGTCGTCGCCAACGCCTGGGCTGCGAGCTGGGCCGCCGTACGGATCGCCGCGACTTCAGGGGCGCTCTTGCGGACCCGCAGCCGCTCGACCAGCTCCGGTGCCGCGCGCCACCGCCAGCCCTTGCCCAACACCCCGAGCCGCTCCGCGTCCTTCGCCGACAGCGCGTGCGCTTCATAACCGATCGTGCCCAGGTTGCTGCCGCCGGCTTCGCGGAACAAGCGCTCCCAGGCACTGGTGCGCTCGACCACGACGCGCGCCGCACCGTTCACTTCCGCTTCCGCCTGCTCCTGATAGCGAAAGTCGGTCACGAGCAGCGGGTCCCCGGCGTGCGCCAGCAACAGCCCCGCCGACCCGCTGAATCCCGTCAGGTAGCGGATGTTCGCGAGCGAGGTGACGAGCAGCGCGTCGAGTCCCTCCGCTCCGAGCAGCGCCGCCAGCGCCGCGTGCCGCGCCGGGCGCGGGTCAGCTGCCACCGGCGGGCGTCGCGCGGAGCCGGCGCACCAGCCCATCCAGCGCCAGGCGATAGCTGTCCGCGCCGAATCCGCTCACGACCCCCCACGCGATGTCGGCGAGCAGCGACTGCCGGCGCGCCGGCTCACGCGCGAAGATGTTCGACAGGTGCACTTCGACGAACGGCACCCGCACTGCGAGCAGTGCGTCGCGCACCGCCAGACTGGTGTGCGTGAACGCGGCCGCGTTGACGAGCGCGCCGTCCGCCGACTCCCGCAATCGCTGGATCGCCTCCACCAGCTCCCCTTCGTGATTCGTCTGGGCCCACACCACCTCGACTCCCAACACGGCGGCTTCGCGCCGCGTCGCCGCTTCGATGTCGGCGAGGGTCGCGCGCCCATAGAGCTCCGGCTCGCGCTCGCCCAGCAGGTTGAGATTGGGGCCGTTCAGAACGGCGATGCGCACTAGGCCTTGAGGCTCTTTAGCCAGGCCTGGAACTGGTCCAGGTCCTCTTCCTTCTCGGGGGCACGGGCTCGTCCCGACTGCCGCGAGGGACGCGCGTTGGGTGCCGCCGCCTTGTTTCCCGCGTTGGGCGACCCGGGTGATCCGAAGAAGTCGTCGAACGAGAATCCCCCCTCCGGCGACGGCGCCGTGCCCGCGTCGGGGGCATGATCCGACACGGCGGGTGCCGATGCGCGGTTGCTCTCTTCCCCGAATACCGAATCCAGCGAAATCGCATCGGTCGCGGGCCGCGTGGGACTGCCCGGCGCGGCCTCGCCGGCGGCAGCCGTGTCGGTGGGTGCGACGTCGACCGGCTCCTCCGCGGCGGGCGGTGGAACAGTCGGTGCGGATCGGCGCGGGGGCACGGGAGGCTCGGGTGGCGGCGGCGCGGAAGCGCCAGGACGCGCACCCAGAATCCCGCGCAGGAACGCGCCAGCGGACTGTCCCCCGGCGGCGGGACGCGGCCGCGGCGGCGGCGCCGAGAGCTCGGCCACCTTGTCGCGTAAACGCCGGTCGTGCGGCCGTTGCGATGCCAACGCCTCGTATACGCGCAAGGCATCTTCGCGATGCCCCTGCCGCAGGTACAACTCGGCCATGGTCTCCGTCAGGACCGGCTCCGCCTGCGACAAGGCCGCCTGATCGGCGGCGCCGTCATCGTCGTCGTGGTGCCCGATCGGCGGCGGAGCCGGAACGGGAGCCGGCGCCGCAGCCGAAGCGCGCGCGGCGCTCGGGGCGGGCGCCGGCGGCAACGGCGGCAGGTCCAACTCCTCCGGCATGATCAGCGGCAGATCGGCGACGGGACTGGTGGGTCGTTCCTCGAAGGGGGTGGGATCGGCCCCGCCGTCGATCTTGAACATCCCGCTCCCCTCGTACTGGGTGCGGGCAAGCCCTTCGACCTGCACGCTCGGATCGGGGGCGACCGAGGGCTCCTCTTCGAGCTGCAGTCCATCCGTCTGCACCGGCTCGACAACGTCTGGATTGAAATCGACGGTCTCGATTTGCGGCTCCGGCGCCGCGACATGCGACTCGGGACTCACCTCCGAGGTCCGCTCCAACACGAAGTCGGGACGCGCCATCGATGCAGTGGGGGCATCCGGGGCGCTGGGATCGAACGGTCCTTCCATGCTCTCGATTCCCAGCGCGCGTTGCGCCGCGGCGTGATCGGTTGGCGCGGAGCCCGGCTCGAATTCGACGGCTTCGTGTTCCACGTGCAGCGCGGTATCGGCTGGGGGAGGAGCGTCCACCACCAGCGCCGCCACCGGCGCCGTCGCCGCCGCGGCTGGCGGCGTGATCGGTTGTGTCGCGACCTTGCCGCGCACGCGCGAGAGCCCCTCGGCTGCCTCGCCGTTCATCGGATCGGCGAGCAGCAACCGGTTGAGCCATTCCATCGCCTGGTCGTAGTGGTTGTTTCGCTCGGCGACTTCCGCGAGCACCTTCAACGCCAGGATGTTTTCGGGATCCAGATCGAGCACTTTGCGGAATACCGCTTCGGCGCCGGCGTCGTCTTTCTTGTCGACGAGACAACGACCGTGCACGATGTGACCGCTGACGTAGTCGGGATGGAGTGTCAGTCCCGCCTGGCAGAGCTCAATCGCGTTATCTATAAGCCCTGCTTTACGATACGCGTCGGCCAATGGCGCGAAGTTTCGCCCTTTGGGATTCTCCCGGTAGCGGGCTTCGAGCTTTTCAATTTCGCTGGTGTACGCCACGGCCTAAGTCTTTGTCGGAATTGATCTAACTTAGTGTTTGGCCGGGTGACCTGTCAAATACCAACACAGCTCCATCGCTTGAGTTTGTTCGTTGTCCCGCTTAGACTTACCCCCCCTCACCCGCCCAAGACTCCGGGGTTTCGAATGGCAATGATGCGCGAGATGCGAACCATCACCAAGTACGTCTTCCCGGTGCTCGCCGTGGCGTTCGTGGGCTGGCTCGCGTACGGGCAAGTGTCGGAGATTCTCACCGGCTCGCGCGATACCGTCGTCGTCGTCAATACCTCCACCAACTGGTTGCTGCGGCTGATCCACGTCGGGCGGGTGGAGATCCACAACGCCGAATTCCAGCAGGCGGTTCAGGCGGGAATCCAACAGTACCAGGCGAACAACGGCACCACCCAACTCCCCGCCGAGGACCGGCAGCAGATCGAGAACCAGGTCGTCGACCAGCTGGTCCGCTCGAAGCTGATCCAGCACGAGACGCAGCGTCTCGGCATCACCGTGACCGATCAGGAGATTCGCGACGCGGCGCAGACATCGCCGCCGCCGGAAGTGATGTCGGTTCCCGATTTCCAGACCAACGGACAATTCGACCCGACCAAATGGCGTCGCTTCCTGCAGAGCGGCCAGAACCCCGAGTTCCTGCTGGCGCTGGAAGCACGCTATCGTGACCAGATCCCACAACTGAAGCTGTTGCAGTACATCACGGCGGATCTCTACGTCTCGGACGCCAAGCTGTGGCGCATCTACCGGGACCAGCACGATTCTGCCACCATCGACCTGGCGGCGATTGGTCCGGAGCAGATCCCCGATTCGGCGGTCCCCGTGACGGATGCCGAGGCGTCGCGCTACTACAACGCGCACCGCGATGACTTCAAGCGCCCGGCTGCCGCGTGGACGAGCTTCATCGCGCTGCCGCGCGCGGCGAAC
>DASTHG010000436.1:0-21802 GCA_035718325.1 Gemmatimonadales bacterium
TCCTTCGCCCAGCGGGGATTCGTCGGGCGAGCAGGATGTTGCAGATTACAACGTTCAAACTGAAACAGCTAGTGCGCAGCTAACAACGCCAGCGCCCAAACCGGGCGGTGGTCGCTTGCCCCGATCGTGTCGCGGGCAACCCCAGTACCGAGACTGTCAGCCGGGGTGAGGCCCTTCAGGAAGATGTGGTCCCAATTGCCCAGAAAGTGGGTGCGCGGGTTCCGCTCCGTCGGCCAGAGAAACCCGGCGGCTCGAAACGTCTTGCCGATCCCCCGGCTGTTCATGTCGCCACCGATCACGACCCGAGGGTACGCGGCGGCGTTGGCGAGGACTGCTTGCACCTGGTCGCGACGCGAGCCCGGCCCGATCTCCATCCGGGTCCCGAGGTGCAGGCTGTAGACGCGCAGCGGCACGCCACGGACGTTGATCGTAGCCGCCGTCGCAATCCGTTGGGTACCGATGAACCAGGCGTGGTGAGGCAGCACGATCTTCTCGTCGGCTACGATCGGCCAACGCGACAAGACCGCGTTGCCGAAGTCGCGGTGGTGCTCGATGGTCGCCGGATAGTAGACATAGGACATCGCCAAGGCAGCGGCGATTCTGCGCGTCCCTGTTTCATCCATCTCCTGCAGCGTGATGACGTCGGCGTTCTGGAGCGCGGCCGTCGAGCGGAGCAGAGTGATCGCCTGATCGATGTGACGGGCGAATTTCACGTTGAATGTGACGACCCTGATCGAGTCCACCCCACCCGGTGTGCCCGCCGGGGCAACGGGCGCGGGAGGCTCGGCGGCGGCGTAGCGCGGCCCGGATGGGCTGGCGTAGTTGAAGCCACGGCAGCCCAACGCGAGCAGTGCGGCGAGGACGACGCGATGCATGGCCGTCAGTCTACCTGCAGCACCGCCAGGAACGCTTCCTGCGGGATTTCGACGGTTCCCACCTGCTTCATGCGTTTCTTTCCTTCTTTCTGCTTCTCCAGCAGCTTGCGCTTGCGCGTGACGTCGCCGCCATAGCATTTGGCGAGCACGTTCTTGCGCAGCGGACGGATGGATTCCCGCGCGATCACTTTGGTCCCGATCGCGGCCTGGATGATCACCTCGAACAGCTGGCGGGGGATCATCTCCTTCAGTTTCTCCGCGATCTTGCGGCCCCACTCGTACGCCTTTTCCTTATGGATGATCACGCTGAACGCGTCCACCGCCTCGGTATTGAGTAGGATATCGAGCTTGACGAGCTCGCTGGCGCGGTAGCCCAGGAACTCGTAGTCGAGCGACGCGTAGCCGCGGCTGATCGTCTTCAGCTTGTCGTAGAAGTCGAGGATGATTTCCGCGAGCGGGAACTCGAACGTGAATTCGACGCGCGTGGGGTCGACGTAGTGCATCCCCTGGTACACCCCACGCCGTTCCTGTCCCAGCTTCATGATGGCGCCGATGTATTCGGCCGGCGCAAGCATGCGTGCTTTCACGTACGGCTCTTCGATCCGGTCGACGCCGGAGCCGTGCGGCATCGAGCTCGGGTTTTCCACGACCTCCATCGAGCCGTCCGTCTTGTACACGTGGTACTCGACGTTCGGGACCGTGGAGATCAGATCGAGATCGAATTCGCGTTCCAGGCGCTCGCGCACGATTTCCATGTGCAACAGCCCGAGGAAGCCGCAGCGGAATCCGAAGCCCAGGGCCACCGACGTCTCGGGCTCGTAATGCAGCGACGCGTCGTTCAGCTGCAGCTTGGCGAGGGCGTCGCGCAGCTCCTCGTACTGCTCCGCGTTGGTGGGGTAGAGGCCCGCGAACACCATCGACTGGATATCGCGGTAGCCGGGGAGCAGCGGTACCTCGCGATGTTCGGCGTCCAGCACCGTGTCGCCGGGGCGTGTGTCGCGCACCCCGCGCACGTTGGCGATGAAGTAGCCGACCTCGCCCGCCTCCAGCTGCTCGGCCGGCTTGTGCCCGAGCTGCAAGTAGCCCACTTCGTCCACCTCGTAGACGTCGTCCTTGTGGGCGCCGAAGGCGATCTTCATTCCCGCGGTGAGGGTCCCGTCGACCAGCCGGATACTGGGAATCGCACCACGGTAGCGGTCGTAGTACGAATCGAAGATCAGGGCGCGGAGCGGCGCCGCGTGGTCGCCTTTGGGCGGGTGGACGCGCCGCACGATTGCCTCGAGCACCTCGGGGACGCCGGTCCCTTCTTTGGCGGAGATGCGCAGGATGTCCGAGGGGTTCGCGCCGATCAAGTCGTGCATCTCCGCGGCACGCCGGTCCGGCTCTGCCCCTGGAAGGTCGATCTTGTTGAGCACCGGGATGATCTCGAGTCCGGCATCGAGGGCGAGAAACAGGTTGGACAGTGTCTGCGCCTGAATCCCCTGCGACGCATCGACCACGAGGATGGCGCCCTCGCAGGCCACCAGCGAGCGCGACACCTCGTACGTGAAGTCGACGTGCCCGGGTGTGTCGATCAGGTTCAGCTCGTAGATCTGTCCATCTTTGGCGTGATAGTTCATCCGCACGGCATTGAGCTTGATCGTGATGCCGCGCTCGCGCTCCAGGTCCATCGTGTCCAGCACCTGCTCCCGCATCAGCCGCTTGTCGAGTGTCCCGGTCAGCTCGATCAGGCGGTCGGCCAGGGTAGACTTGCCGTGGTCGATATGGGCGACGATGCAGAAGTTGCGGATGTTCGCTTGGCGCATGGAGAGACAAACTAAGCTATCGGCTATCGGCCATCGGCTATCAGATCAACCCAGGCCAGATGGGGGTCCGAATCGGTGGGGACCGACCTGGGGTGTAGCCGATAGCTCATAGCCGATAGCCGATAGCGTATCTTTCTTTGCGAGGTCTCTCCCTGTCATCCATCACCGGCTGGTTCGATCCCGCCCCGAAAGGCGGCGGCGCGCTGCGAAGAGCGGCCGAGAGCTATCTTCCCGCTCGCGGCGATCCCGGCGTGCGGCTCCCTGGACTGCGCCGCGGCGACCTGGTCGTGTGGGACGGATCGCGGGTCACGACGGTCAACGGCGCGCCGCCCGAGGGCATCGCACAGCGCCCGGAATTTTCCCAGCTCGGCGCCGTCCACCCATCGCGGCCGCTGCTGCTCGAGACGGCCAGTCCGTCGAGCCCGCGCGTCGCCGACATCCAACGCATCGTCGATCTCGTCTGCCCGCTGGGCTTCGGGCAGCGGGCGCTGATTGTATCGCCGCCCAAGGCGGGGAAGACGACGGTGCTGCAGGCCGTCGCCGAAGGGGTCGCGGTCAATCACCCGGGCGCCGAACTCCTCATTCTGCTCGTGGACGAGCGTCCCGAGGAGGTGAGCGAGATGGTGGACTGGGGGCGCGGTGAGGTCGTCGCCTCGAGTTTCGACCTGCCGCACGAGCGGCACGTCGCGGTGGCTGACATGGTGTTCGAGCACGCGCGGCGGCAAGTGGAGATCGGCAAGGACGTCGTGATCGTCCTCGATTCGCTGACGCGCCTGGCCCGCTCGCACAACACCGCCGGGCGCTCGAGCGGCCGCACGATGTCCGGCGGAATCGACGCCAATGCCCTCGCCAAGCCGAAGGCGCTGTTCGGCGCGGCGCGCGCGGTGCCCGGCGACGGCTCGCTCACCGTGATCGCCACCGCCCTCGTCGAAACCGAGAGTCGCATGGACGATGTGATTTTCGAGGAGTTCAAGGGCACCGGCAACGCCGAGCTGCGCCTGGTGCGTGAGTTGGCCGACCGGCGCGTCTATCCGGCGGTCGACATCGCCGCGAGCGGGACCCGCCGCGAGGAGCTGCTCGCCCCGGCGGCGGTGGTGACGGCGCGCCAGGAGCTGCGCCGCCGTCTTGTGGGATTGCCCCCGTCGCAGGCCATGGACACGCTGTTGGGATTGTTGCGACGGGCGAAGACGAACGCCACGTTGCTCGGGACGCCCTAGCGCACCGGTCGCCGCAGGATCGTCCGCAGCCGCGCGGGAGCGACGCGGCGCGGATCAGACAGATAGATCTCATGGTGCCGGCCCGCGAAACGCATGCCTCCGGCGCGCGCGAATTCCTCCATGCGGCCGAGCGATTCGTGCTCGCGGTCGTAGGGCCCGACGTGCAGCAGCTGGACGACCCGGCCCTCGCGCAACGACTCGAGCCGCACCGTGCCGCCGGATTTGCCGCGTCGCAGGAGCTCGCGTTTGGCGCGTCCCAGGTCGGAGACGGTGACGAACGGGGGTACGCGGATCAGGATCTTCCAGCGCCACGTGCTGCGCGGGGAATCGATCAGCAGCTTGCCCCGACTGCCGCCCCACCACAGCCCTTCCAGCTTTGCCACGACGTAGTCTTTCTTCGCGGCCTTCTTCGCCATCTTGATCGTGAACGCGACGCCGTAGAGCGCCCCCACGGCGGCCCCGAAGCCGGGTCCGTTCGGATCGCCGCGCCCGCTGACACTCAGATAGCGCGCCGGTCCAACACGTACCAGCGCCGGATTCTTCGGCGCGACGTATTCACGCTTGTAACGGCGATATAGATCAGTTTTCATAGCCGTTAGCTGACAGCCGATAGCCGATAGCTGACAGCTTCAGTTTCCCCCCTGCACGATCTTTCTGTAGCTGTCCGGATTCCACTTCGGCTTCATCGGCGCATTCGCCACTGCGAGCCCGAGATAATACGCCAGCTTCACGAACCGGGCTTCCTTCTCGACGTCGATCTTGTCGGGTGAGTCGCCCACCTGATGGTAGTCGACGTGCAGCCCGCTCGTGAAGAAGAGGATCGGGATGCCCTTGCGCGCGAAGTTGTAGTGGTCCGACCGGAAGTAGAGGTTTTCCTGCGGCCAGCGGTCGCCGATCGGTGTCATATGCAGCTCGGGATGCGCCGCCGCGACCGCGTTGAGCGTCGTCCCGAGATCGGAGTGCTCGCGCCCTATCACCGCAATCGAGTCCTTCAGGGTGTCCGAGCGGCCTACCATGTCGCTGTTGAGATCGGCGACGATGCTGTCGATCGGCACGGTGGGGTGTTCAGCGAAATAGGCGCTGCCCCACAAGCCGCGCTCTTCGCCGCTCACCGTCATGAAAATGAGCGAGCGCTTGGGGCGATCGGCGGCAGAGGAAAACGCCTGCGCCAGCTCCAGCACGGCGACCGAGCCCGAGCCGTCGTCATCAGCGCCATTGCAGATCGAGTCCGCGCCCTTCGCCGTGCAGCCCTCGCCGTCCCCCGGCTGGCCGATGTGGTCCATGTGCCCGGTGAACAGCACGTACTGATGCTTGAGCACCGGGTCCGACCCTTCGAGCATGCCCACGACGTTGGGTGCACTGGTGCGGCGCAGCAGTTTTTCGGGAAGCATCACGTGTACCGTGAGGCCGGAGAGCGTCCGGGCAGTGAGGGCACCCGTTGCCGCCCCACGCGCCGAGTCGAGGTTCACACCGGCCTGGGTGAGCCAGGGCCGGGCGACGCTGTCGCGGATCACGAGCACCGGCGGCACCGTGATCCCGCCTCCCTCGGCGGGATTGCGGACTTCGGTCCCCGACTCGTGGCTCGGGAACTGCGCCCAGGTCGAATCGGGGAGCGCCAGGATCGCGATGATCGCCGCGGGATGGCGCTGCAGCAGCGCCGTCGCGCCGGCGAATCCCGTCGCGCCGATCGGCACCACGGCGACCTTGCCGGCCACCGTGGCCGAATCGAGGCTGCCCCCGGCCTGCGGCGTTCCCGTGATGAGGACTGCGGTGGCGGCGACGTGATCGGCGATGGGGCGGCCCTGCAGGAACTTCATGTTGTGTCCCAGCGTCCAGCGCATCGGCGCCGAGCCCGTGGCCCACACGGCGGCGCTATCGCCACCCGACTGGAATACCTCGAGCGGATAGCGCTGCAGGTAGCCGCCGCTGTCGCCTATGGGACGTAACGCCAGATGCCGGAACTCGGATGCGACGTACGCAGCCATCGTCTCGAGCCCGGCGGAGGGTGTCGCGCGGCCGCGCATCGAATCGTCGGCGACGACATAGATGCGCCGGCGCACGTCCGCCGCGGTGACCGTTGCAACTCCCACCGCGCGACCCTCTCCCGTCGTGACCGCCGGGGCAGGAGCCGGTGGAGGGGGAGTCGGTACGGGGGCCTGGGTATGCATGCCGCCACCACAGGCGAGAGCACCGGCAACGGGGATCGCGATCCAGCTCCGCATGAGGTCTCCGAACGAGGTCAGGTAGGTGCGACGACGAATCCGGGCCAAAAGCTAGCGCGCCCGTCCGCGAGAGGCCACGGACGGGCGCGTCAGCATGTTGCGAGCGAATCAGGGCCGGCGACGCCGCACTTCCGGCTTGTTCGAATCGTCCTTCTTGGGCGGCGGATTGTCCCGGCCGCGATTCGGCTCCGCCCGGCGCCCTTCGTCGCTCTGCCGCGGCGGACTCGCGTTGTTCTGCCCGCGGCCCTGCACCTGATCCTGCGGCGGCGGGCGCCGCGACTGGTCGTCACTCGAGGGGCGGCGCCGGTCATCGTCCGGTTGTTGGCGCTGTGGTCGATCGTCGTTCACGGTCCTGCGGTTGCGTCCATCGTCCTGTGCCTGGCGTGGCTGGTCGTCGCTCGAAGGGCGGCGCCCGCGCCAATCGTCGGGTGGCTGGCGCCGCGACTGGTCGTCCGCGGGCGGATTGCGGCGGCCGCGATCATCGGACTGGGCGGACGACCCGTCATCGTGCCGGTCGGGACCGCGATTGCCACGGTCGGGACGGTCGTTGCTGCGTGAGCGATCGCCGTCCCGATCCCGCGTGCCGGGGCGGTCGGTCGGGGGCTGGAACCGCCGCAACCAACCGTCATCCGAATTGCGACGACGGCTCTCCGGCACCGGGATCGAGCCGCGGCCACCGATATCGACGCCACGCACGCCACGGCGCGTATTGTCGTTGACGGGCCGCTCGCGTTCACGCGCGTGCGTCACGAAGCGGTCGTCCCCGACGCCGTCGCGATCCTTGAAGATGAACCGCGGTTCGGGACGGTAGGGCCGGGTAAAGACGACTCGGGTGCCCCCGTAATAGCGGTAGGGGTAGTAGTAGGGGTCGTCGAATACCACGATCCGGAAGCGGACGCACGAATACGCATACGGATCCCACGACGAGTAACTGGCGTAGCTGTGACAGTCGTAGCACAGGAACCGCGGATAGTCGTAGTGACGCTCGACATAATAAGGAACGAGGTCATAGTCCCAATCGTTGTCGTTTTCCGGGACGATGCGCTGCGCCAAGTCGGTGAGCGCCACGTACGGGTCGCCGCGGACGCGGCCGTCGGAGACGCTGCGGTAGTCCCAATGATCCCCACTGGTGATCGCATCGTAGTCGAAGGGGTCGGGCGAGGCGACGGCGAAGATGTAGCCGACGCCGGGATAGTCGTCGACGTAAAACGCGTCGTCATCGCGCGTGTCCTGGACTTCGAACTCCCGGCCGCCGCGCACGAAGTTGTCTTCCCAGGGGTCGCGCGGGAACAGGACGCGAATCTGACCATCGGTGTCGACCCGGAGGATCGTGACGTAGGCGTCGCGGTCGGCGCGGACGTAGACGCGCGCGCTGCGGCCCGTCTGATAGGGGTCGTCGCCGCGATCGGTCCAGACCGAAACCCGGGAGCGATCCGAGTCGAGCCGCGTCGCCACAACGGGCGCCGCAGGCGGGCCGGAAAGGGATGCGAACAACGCGAGTGTAGTGAGCATATTGGCCTCCGAGTCGTGTGCCAATCGCAGGCCACATGCCATGTTCGAGTGTCCTGTAACTTGCTGGTACACAGCACTTTGGCAAAATCGTCCTATTGCCGACAGGCTCTCGCTGTCCTCTACCATGGACATATGCGCACCCCTAGCTTCCGCACGCCATGACTCACGGATCGCGTCTCGACCTGCTCGACCCCACCGAAGTCGCCCGGCTGGGCGGGATCGAGATCGTGGCGCAGGGGGTGGTCGAGGGCTACCTCGCCGGGCTGCACCGCTCGCCGTTCCGCGGCTTCTCCGTCGAGTTCACCGAGCATCGCGCCTATCAGCCGGGCGACGAGCTGCGCTACCTCGACTGGCGTATCCTCGCCCGGTCCGACCGCCTGTTCGTGAAGCAATTCGAGGAAGAGACCAACTTGCGCGCGATGATCCTGCTCGATGCCAGCCGGTCGATGGCCTGGCGTGGCGCGCCGGAGCGACTCACCAAGCACGAGTACGCGCAGCGGCTCGCCGCAGCGATCGGCCTGATTCTGCTGCGCCAACGCGATGCCACCGGACTGATCACCTTCGATGAGACGGTGCGGAACGTCGTTCCGGCCCGGGTGAAGACGGGGCAGTGGCGGCGGCTGGTGCACGGTATCATGGCCGCGACCGAAGGGCACGGCACCGCTGCGGAGGCGGCGCTGCGTCACGTCACCTCGTTGCTCGCGCGGCGTGGGCTCGTCGTGCTGGTGTCCGATCTGTTGCTCGAGCGTGAGCTGGCGCTGACGGCGCTGCGGTACCTGCGCCATCGCGGCCACCAGGTGGTCGTGCTCCACCTCATGGATCTGGCAGAGCGTGAGCTGGTGGGACCGCCGGAAGTCCGGTTTCGCGATCCCGAAACCAACGAGCGGCTGGTGGTCCGGCCGCGCGAGCTGGCCCGCGCCTACCGTTTCACGGTCGAGCGCGAGATTGCCGCGTGGCGCAGCGCATGCCGCCGGCACGGTATCGCCTACCACCACGTGACGACCGATCAGCCGTTCGGCAACGTGTTGCGCCGGCTCGCGTGATCTTCCTGCATCCCCTGGCGCTCATCGGTCTCGCCGCGGCGGCGATCCCGGCACTGTTGCATCTGTTCCAGCGGCGCCAACCGCCGGAGGCAGACTTTCCGGCGCTGCGCTATTTGTCGGAGGCCGAACGCAAGAGCGCGCGGCGCATGCGGCTGCGCCATCTCCTGCTACTGGTGCTGCGCACGGCGCTGATCGTCACCGTCATCCTCGCCGCCGCGCGGCCGCTCGTACCGTCGCACGCGAGCGGAGCGACGCACCCGCCGAGCGCCCTCGTCGTCGTCCTCGACAACTCATTGTCGTCCGGAGCGGTAGTGGGGGGACAGGTGACGCTCGACCGGTTGAAGGCGGCTGCACGCACCGGGCTGCGCCGCGCATCGCCTGAGGACCGCCTCTGGCTCATCCTGGCGGACGGCATCGTGCGCGGCGGCGCACAGAATGAGCTGCTCGCGGCGGTCGACAGCGCACCGGTGGATCCGCGGCGTCTCGATCTGGTCAGCGCGGTCACACGCGCCGTGCGCGTCGCCGCGGGCGCTCCGGCCCCGCTGCGCGAGGTGCATGTCATCAGCGACCTGCAGCGTACGGCGCTCGCCTCCGGTCGCGTCACCGTTCCATCGGGAGTACGGCTGCTGGCGCTCGCGCCGCGGCCGGCTCCGCAGAACCGTGGGCTCGCGGCGGCGCACGCCGCCGGCGGGTCCGTGACGGTCCCCATCGTGGGGACACCCGGGGCGCCGCCCGCGCCGATAACGTTGCGCGTGCGCGGACGTGATGTCGCCCGGGGACTCGCCGCTCCCGGGGCAGCGGTAACGCTTCCGCTGGCGGATCCGGGACCGGGGTGGTGGGTCGACGAGATCGCCCTCGATGCGGACGAGCTGCGCTCGGACGATCGCCGGCTCGTGGTGTGGCACAGCGTGGCGCCGGCCCGGGTTCACGCCGACCCGGCGGCCGGTTCGTTCGCCGCGGCGGCGATCGCCGTTCTGCAGGCCGCTCATCGCGTTCGCGACGGCGCCGAGGTGACGCTCGCCGACCGACCGGGTGCGGGCGCATCCGTCGTCGTCCCGCCGGCGGATGCGGCGCTGCTCGGACAGGTGAACCGCGCCCTGCAGGCCCGGGGGGTAGGGTGGCACTTTGGGAGTGCCGGGTCTCCCGGTCCGGTCGTGAGCGCCGTCCTCCCCAGCCTCGACAGCGCCCGTGTGATGCGGCGCCAGCGTCTCGAGGGGGGTGGCTCTGACTCCGGCATCGTGCTCGCCGGCGTGAACGGCGAGCCGTGGGCCGTCGTCGCGGGCGATGTGGTCCTCGTCGGGAGCCGGTTCGACACGACCTGGACGACGTTGCCGACGTCGCCGGCGTTCGTGCCGCTGATCGATGCGCTGGTGAACCGCTTCGCACGCGGCGAGACACCCGTGACGGAGCGGGAAGGCGCGGCGCGCGTCGAATTCCAACGTCTTGGCTCCGACACCGTCGGTGCGACGGTGTATGGTCCCGACGCGCGCGAGTCGGATCTCACGCCCGCCGATCCCGCGCTGGTGCGCCGGGTATTGGGCGCCGAGCTCGTGAGTGACGGCGACTTCGGGAGCGCGGCGTTCGCGGGACTACGGCGCGCCGACCTGAGCGGCGTGTTGCTCGTGCTGGCACTGCTGCTCGCCCTCGGGGAGTTGGCCGCGGCCACGTTGGCTCACTGATGCCGCTCGAGTTCCTGCTCGACCGGTTCGACGAACTCCCCGCCACCCGAGCGCTGGCGGGAGAGCTTCCGCCGGCCGGCGGTCGTCGCGCCCTCGGGGGTCTTCCCGGATCCAGCGCTCCCGTCCTCGTTGCCACGCTGGCGCGGCGACTGCCGCAGCGCCTGTTCGTGATCGTGGCGCCGACCCCCACCGACGCGGAGCGCTGGCTCGCCGACCTGCGCATGCTGCGCGAGGACGGCGTCGCCCTTTTTCCACAGCGCGAGAGTCTCGGCGCGGAGGAGCCGCACGTCGAAATCGCGGGGGAGCGACTCGAGACGGTGGCGGCCCTGCTGCGCGGGCAGGTGCGTCTCCTCGTGACGACCGCGCGCGCGACGGCGGAGCGGACCGGCGTTCCCGCGGCGCTGGCGCGGGCCCGGCTCGATCTGGCAGCCGGGATGCAGCCGCCGGCCACGCTGACCGACGTCGTGCAGCGGCTGGCCGCGATGGGGTTCGAGCGCGTACCCACGGTGACGGAAGTGGGGCAAGTCAGTGTGCGCGGCGGCATCATCGACGTGTACGGCTACGGCATGGCGGCCGCGACGCGGATCGAGTGGTGGGGAGACGACATCGCCTCGCTGCGCGGCTTCGACCTCGACACCCAGCGCTCGGGGGAGCCGCTCGCGCGGGTCACGATCCTGCCGATGCAGTCGGAGCGCAGCGACGATCCCGACGGCACGCTCGTGCGATCGTCGCTGCTCGACCTGCTCCCCGCCGACGCACTGGTGGTGCCGGATCAAGAAGCGGCGGTCGAGCACGAGGTCGAGCGCGGCTGGAGCGATGCGGCACACCATGTCGAGGTGGCCCGCCGCATGGGCGAGGACACCCCGCCGCGCGAGGACCTGCTGCTCGCGCCGGACGTGTGGCGGTCCGCGTTGCACCGCTTTGCGCGGCTCGTGCCCACCGAGACCGGCTGGGAAGAGCGGTTCCCGATTCTGCCACCTGAGGCGATCGACCGCGATCTGAAACGACTGCGCCAGGTCGTGCGGGATCCCCCGGGGACGGTGATCCTCTGCGACAACGAAGGGCAGCTCGAGCGGCTCGACGAGCTCCTGGGAGAAGCGACAGGCGCCACCCTGGTGGTTGGGGCGCTGGATGCCGGGTTTCTGCATCCGACCCTGCGCGTGCTCACCGACCACGAGATCTTCCGTCGTGCGCGGCGGCTGCGTCGTCCGCGGCGTTATCGATCAGCCGCGGTGGGGGCCGCTGCGCGCCCGCTCGCTCCCGGCGAATTCGTCGTGCATCTCGATCACGGGATCGGGATCTTCCGCGGCCTGCAGACGGTGCCGGTGGGCGAGGCGACGCTCGAGGTGGCGGTCGTCGAGTACGAGGGTGGCGACCGCCTCAATGTCCCGCTGTACCGGCTCGACCAGCTGGAGCCGTATCGCGCTCCGGGGGACGGTGACGCGCCGCCGCCGCGCCTGCACCGACTCGGCGCCACCACCTGGCAGCGGCAGCGCGACAAGACCCGTTCGGCGATCCGCGCGATGGCGCAGGAGCTGTTGGCGTTGTATGCGCGCCGCCAGCTGGCCCACGGCTATGCGTTTCCCACCGACACGCCGTGGCAGCGCGAGCTCGAGTCCGCTTTCCTTTATGAGGACACCCCGGACCAGGTGCGCGCGACGCTCGAGGTGAAGCGCGATATGGAACGCGCCCGTCCGATGGATCGACTCCTGGTCGGTGACGTCGGGTACGGCAAGACGGAGGTCGCATTGCGGGCCGCGTTCAAGGCCGTGCAGGCGGGAAAGCAGGTCGCCCTGCTCGTGCCGACGACGATTCTGGCGGAGCAGCATGGCCGCACCTTCCGCGAGCGGCTCGCCGACTATCCGGTGCGGCTCGAGGTGCTGTCGCGGTTCCGCACACCGAAGGAAACGTCCACGGTGTTGGCGCAGTGTGCCGAGGGCGGTCTCGACATCGTGATCGGGACGCACCGGCTGCTTTCGCGCGACGTCGTCTTCAAGGACCTGGGGCTCTTGATCGTCGACGAGGAGCATCGTTTCGGCGTGCGGCACAAGGAGCGGCTCAAGACGTTGAAGCTGGCGGTCGACGTCCTGACGCTGACGGCGACGCCGATTCCGCGCACGCTGCACCTGTCGCTCGCCGGGTTGCGCGACATGACGATTCTGGAAACCGCTCCCAAGGACCGCTCGCCGGTGTTGACCTTCGTGGAGCCATGGGACGACGGATTGCTGGAGGAAGCGATGGCCCGCGAGCTGGATCGCGGCGGTCAGGTGTACTTCGTGCACAACCGGATCGAGACGATCGCCACGATCGCCGCGCGCGTACAGGCGCTGGCGCCGCGCGCGGTCGTGGCGGTGGCGCACGGACAGATGCGTGAAATCGATCTCGACCGGGTGATGTCGCGGTTCGTCGGAGGGGACATCGGCGTGCTCGTCTCGACGATGATCGTCGAGTCGGGGCTCGACGTCCCCAACGCGAACACGATGATCGTCGACCGCGCCGACCGCTTCGGCCTGGCGCAGCTGTATCAGCTGCGGGGCCGTGTCGGGCGCAGCCACCGGCGTGCCGCCTGCTACCTGCTCGTCCCCGACGCGCCGGACCCGGCGGCCGAGGAACGGTTGCAGGTGCTGGAGCACCACACCGATCTGGGGTCGGGGTACCGGATCGCGCTGCGCGACCTCGAGCTGCGCGGCGCCGGAAACCTGCTCGGTGCCGAGCAGTCGGGACACGTGCAGGCGGTCGGCTTCGATACGTATCTGCGGTGGCTGGAAGAGGAAGTCGCGGGGCTGAAGGGGGAAGGGTCGGCGGGACCGAAGCCCGCGCCGGAGGTGGTGCTCGATGCCCCGGCGCATCTCCCCGATGCATACGTCGCCGATCACACGTCGAAGCTGGAAGTGTACCGGCGACTGGCGCGGGTGGAGCGGCCTGGCGAGATTCCGGCCATCCGCGAGGAGTTGCGCGACCGTTTCGGCCCGCTGCCGCCGGAAGCGGATCGGCTGCTGCTCGTGACGGAGCTGCGCGCGCTCGGTGCCTTGTCAGGACTGGAGACGATCCTGGTGCGGGGCGACGAGGCCCGGCTCACGTTTCGCCGCGATGCCCACCCCCGGATGACGGGGCTTACCGCGGCGCTCGACGCGGTGCAGTTCGCCGCCGACGTGCGCCGGTCCATTCCGCTCTCATTGCGGTTGCGCCGCCTGGGGGGAGAAGCGATCGGCCCGGGGCTCGTGCGGGCGCTCACGGCAGTTGCTCGAGACCTCTGAGGAGACAGGAGTCAGACTCATGCGTCGTGTCGGGTTCATCGTGTTGGGGCTCTTGGTGTCGGGGTGCAAGGTGCTGCAGGACGCGTTTTCCGCGCACCCGGCCTCGGCCGCGGAGGCCGACGGTCAGGCGCTCACGGTCGAGCGCCTCGCCGACCTCGCGTCCCGGGTGAAGGGCATGCCGCTCGAGCCCCCGAACCTGACGCAGCTCGCGGGTGCGTACCTGAACTACACGCTGTTCGCGATGTCGCTGGCGAACGGGCGGACGCTCGAGGACACCGCTACGGTGTCGCGCGTGATGTGGCCGGTCGTGTCGCAGCTGAAGTTCGAGCACTACTCCGACAAGCGTAACGGCGGCCAACAGCTGACGGCCAAACAAGTCGACTCCGCCTACAACGCGGGCGACGTGCGGGCGTTCCAGCACATCCTGATCATTGTCCCGCCGAACGCGGCGCCGCCCGTCGTACAGGAGAAGCAGACGCAGGCAAACACGCTGTGGCGGTCGCTCGTCGGCAGCGGCGGCAGCAATTTCGCCGTGATTGCGAAGCGGACCTCCGAGGATCCGGCGTCGAAGCCGAGCGGCGGCTATCTCGATGTGGGCGGCCGGGGGCGGTTCGTGCCGCAGTTCGAGGACGCCGCGTGGCAGCTGCCGCCCGGTTCGATGTCGGGCGTGGTGCGATCGAGTTACGGGTTTCACATCATCCGGCGCCCGCCGCTCGCGGAAATCCGCGATACGTTCACCACGGGTGTCGAGCATCTGGCCGCGAGCCGCAGCGACTCGACGTACTTCGCCACCCTGGCGCGCAATCACAAGGTCGCCATCGTGAGCGGCGCTGGTGAGGCGGTCCGCAGCGCCTTCCAGGACCTGGACGCCGCCGGCCGCAGCGGCAAGACGCTCGCCACCTACAGCGGCGGCAAGTTCGCGGTGAAGGACTTCGTGCGCTGGCTGTTCGCGATCGATCCACGCTACGCGCAGATGATGGTCACGGCGAACGATTCCCAGGTCAACCTGCTGCTGCATCAGCTGGTGGAGCGGACGATGGCCCTGCACGAAGCCGACTCGAGCGGAGTGCAGCCGACGGACTCCGAGTGGGTGGACATTCGCGGGCAATACGACTCGACGCTCGCCGTCATCGAGCGCGGGCTGAACCTCACTCCGGCGATGCTGCACGATTCCGCGACCACGACAGACGGCCGCGCGCGGCTCGCCATGGCCCGCGTGAACGACTATTTCGATCGCGCCATCTCGGGACGGGCGCAGTTCCTCCCGATCCCGCCGCTGCTCGCGCAGGTGCTGCGCGAGCGGGGCGACTGGTCGATCGATGCTGCCGCCGTGCAGCGCGCCGTCGAACGCGCCACCGCGCTGCGGGCGAGCGCGGACTCGCTGCGTCCCGCGGGCGGCGGCGCGCAGATGCAGCCCGCACCCGGTCCCCCGCCTGTGGTCCTGCCGGATTCGAGCAAGCGTCCCGTACGCCGGTCGGTGCAATGAGCCGAGGGCGGCTCAGCGCGGCGGTGCTCGTCGCCATGGTCGCCGCCCCGCGGGCGGCCATGGCCCAGACGCCGCTCGTGGTGGACCGGATCGTGGCCGTGGTCGGCGCGCAGCCGATTTTGTCGTCGCAGCTCGATGAGGAGATCGCGTCCGCGCAGGCGCAGGGGCAGCAGCTGCCGACCGATTCCGCGGGGCGGGCGGCGATGCGGCGGCGCATTCTCAACAGCCTGGTCGAGACCGAGCTTCTGGTGCAGCAGGCGGAGCGTGATACGAGCGTGAAGGTGACGGAGCAGGAAGTGCAGGAGGCAGTGGAGCAAACGGTGAAGAACGTGCGCAACCGGTTCGCGTCGGAGCAGGAGTTTCAGGCGCAGCTCAAGCTGGCGGCGTTCGGCGGCGTCGAGGAATGGCGCCGCTGGCTCACCGAGCAGCAGCGGCGGCAAATCCTGCAGCAGCGGCTGATCGAGAGCCTGCGGCAGAAGGGAAAGATCAAGCCGATCCCGCCGAGCGACACGCAAATACGCGCGTATTGGGAGGAGAACCGCACCCCCGACCAGACGCGCCCAGCGACGGTGTCGTTCCGGCAGATCATCGTCCTGCCCCAGCCGGACTCCGCGGCGCGCGCGCAGGCGTTGACCAAGGCCGACTCGCTGCTCAAGGCGCTACGCGCCGGCGCGGACTTCGGGGACCTGGCGCGGCGGTTCTCGGACGATTCGGTGAGCCGTGATTCCGGTGGCTCACTGGGCTGGTTCCGTCGTGGCACGATGGTGAAGCCGTTCGAGGAGGCGGTGTTCCGGTTGCGGCCCGGAGATCTCTCGTACCCCGTCGAGACGGTCTTCGGGTTTCACATCATTCAGGTGCAGCGCGTGCAGCCGGCCGAAGTGCTGGCCCGCCACATTCTGATCGCTCCGAAGATCAGCGCGGCGCAGATCGCCGCCGCGCGGGCCCGGGCGGACGCGGTGCACGACGCGCTCGCCCGGCATCTGTCGTTCGATTCGCTCGCACAGCGCTACGGCGACGAGAACGCACCCAAACTCGCCGAGGCGGTCGACATTACGAAACTCGCCCCCGAGTATCAGCAGCTGCTGGCGAAGGATTCGACCGTCGGATTGAAAGCGGTGGTGGAGATGGGTGCCGGGAGCCGGCGGCCGGAGTTCGCCGTCATCGAGGTCACGGTTCGTCAGGCGGCGGGGCCCCTCACCTACGAGGACGTGCGGGAGCGGATCCGCAGCGATCTCTCGCAACAGCTCGGCGTCGAGCACTACCTCGATCAGCTGCGGCGCATCACGTACATCGATATCCGGCTCTAGCGTGGCCGGCCCCACCGCCAGACGCCCGCGGCTCGCCGTGACGCTCGGCGATCCGCGCGGCATCGGTCCCGAAGTCGTCGCCAAGGCACTCGGCCTGGCCCCGCTCGGCGCCGACATCGTGCTCGTGGGACCCGACGACCAACTGGAGAAGATTCCCGCCCGCAGCCGCATCGGGGTCGGAGCCTGGGGAACGAAGGGCGCGGACCAAGCGCGCGAGGCCGGGCTCCTCGCCGCCCGCTCGATCGAGCGCGCCGTGTGGCTGGCGCGCGCACACGAGGTCGACGGCGTAGTCACCGGACCGGTCGAGAAGCGCGCGCTGCATCTCGCCGGCTACACCTTTCCCGGTGTGACCGAGTTGCTCTCCAATCTCACCGGCAACACCCCGACCGCGATGATGCTGGTGGCCGGGACACTGCGCGTCGTGCTCGTCACCACGCACATGCCGCTGCGTGAGGTGCCGAACCGGCTGCGCTCCGAGGGCATCGTGGCGGTGGGGCGCATCGCGGCCGCGGCGCTGACGCGCTGGTGGTCCATCCCGGTGCCGCGGCTCGCGCTGTGTGCGCTGAATCCGCACGCCGGGGAAGGCGGGCTCTTCGGGGACGAGGACGATCGCGTGCTGCGTCCCGCGGCCCAGGAGCTCGGGGCGGCTGGTCCGCTCCCGGCCGACACCGTATTCGTCCGGGCGTTGAAGGGCGAGTTCGACGCCGTGCTGGCCCCGTATCACGACGTCGGGATGACGGCGGTGAAAGTTGCGGGATTCGGCCGCGGGGTGAACGTCACGCTCGGGTTGCCGTTTCCCCGGACCGCCCCCGATCACGGCACCGCCTTCGATATCGTGGGCACGGGACGGGCCGATCCCGGCAGTATGCGGGCGGCGCTGGAGCTGGCGACGACACTGGCGGAGCGCAGCCGAGCCGGCGACTAGTTGTCGACCGGTTCCGCGGCGGCGGGACGCGTGACGCGCACCTTCCCGACCCGGCGGCCTTCCATCTCGACGACCTCGAACGTCGCGCCGGACAGCTCGACGCGATCGCCCGGCTTGGGCAGCCGGCCGAGCGTACCGAACACGACACCGCCGATCGTCGTGTAGTCGGTCGCGTCGATCTTCAATCGGTATACGCGGTTCACGTCGCTGACTTCCATCGCGCCGGGGATGATCGGGGTGGGGCCGACGGTCGACGGGCGCACCCCGGGCTCGGGGCGGTCGTACTCGTCGTAGATCTGTCCCACGATCTCCTCGAGCAGGTCTTCCATCGTCACGAGCCCGGCGGTGCCGCCGTACTCATCGAGCACGATCGCGAGGTGGACCTTCTGCCGCTTCATGTCGGCGAGCACATCTTCGACTTCCCGAGTCCCGGGAACGAGGAGTGGCGGCCGCAGGATCGCCTGCAGCGTCTGCTCGCCGCCGGAGCGGAGCGTACGCAGGATGTCCTTGGCGTGCACCGTACCGACGATGTCGTCGAGCGACTCGCGGTACACGGGATAGCGGGAGCGTCCCGCGGCGCTCACCCGGTCCGCCGCCTCGGAGAGCGACAGCGCGATCGGCAGGGCGACGATCTGGGTGCGCGGCGTCATGACGTCGCGCGCGTTCTTCTCGCTGAACTCGAACACCCCCTGGATCATGCGGGCATCCTGCGAGCCGAGATCACCGGTCCGGCGGCTCTGCTCGACGAGCATGAGTATTTCCTCGGGGGAGTGGACGCGCTCGCGCTCACTCATCGGGCGCGCTCCGAACAGGCGCAGCAGGCCGGTGGCGGAGCTGTTCAACACCCAGATGAAGGGATTGGTGACGACGGTGAACAGCGTCAGCGGCCGCGCCAGCCAGCGGCCCAGCGTCTCGGGGTAGAGCAGCGCCAGCCCTTTGGGTACGAGCTCGCCCAGGACGACGTGCATGAACGTGATCAGAATGAACGCGAGGGTGACGGCCCCCCCGTGGGCGGCCGCAGTCGCCAATGCCGGGGGCAGACCGGCGAACACACGGGCCAGCGGCTCGGCGAGCGCCGGCTCGCCCACCCAGCCGAGGCCGAGGCTGGTGAGCGTGATGCCGAGCTGGGTCCCCGAGATGTAGCGGGTGATGTTCTGCATCACGGCGAGGGCCGCCTGGGCGCGGCGGTCGCCGCGCCGGATCATTCCCTCAATCCGGGTGCGGCGGGCGGCCACGAGGGAGAATTCGGCGGCAACGAAGAAGGCGTTCGCGAGCACCAGCAGGGCGACGGCCGCCAGACGGAGCCCCAGGGAATACTCCGCGGTGACAGGCATCGGACAGGAAGCTAGCGGCATGGTTGCTCGCCCGCCCTCCCCCCCCATATGCTTCTCTCCGATGACCCAGGTTCTGCCGCTCGACGTGCAATGCGCGCACACGGCGCCGGCGCGGCACGGGAGCGCCGAGCGGATGCGCGCGGCGCTGCTGCTCGCGGTGCTCGTGACGATCGCCGAAGCGCTGGGGGGGTGGTTTGCCCACTCGCTGGCGCTCCTGGCCGACGCCGGCCACATGCTCGCCGACGTCGGTGCGCTGGGACTCGCCCTGTTCGTGGCGCGCGTCGCGCAGCGGCCGGCCACACCGGAGCGCAGCTACGGCCTCCTGCGGCTCGAGATTCTCGCCGCGCTCGTGAACGGGGCGGCGCTGGTGGCGATCGCCGTCGGGATCGGCATCGAAGCGCTGCGTCGGTTGCAAGCACCGAGCGAGGTCCACGGTGGCCTGCTGCTCGGCGTCGCGGCGGTCGGGCTGGCAGCGAACATCGTGGGCGTGATGATCCTGCATCACGGCCACGACCACTCGCTCAATCAGCGTGGCGCCTACCTCCACATGCTGAGCGACCTGCTGGGCTCGCTCGGCGCGGTGCTGGCGGGGATCATCATTCTGCTCACCGGATGGCACCTTGCCGATCCGATCATCTCGCTGCTGATCGGCCTGCTGATTCTCAACGGCGCCTGGCGCCTGGTGCGCGAGAGCGCCGACATCCTGCTCGAGTCTACGCCCTCCCACATCGCCCTGACGAGCGTGCACGACGTGCTCGCGGGGCTGCCGGGCGTCAGCTCGGTGCATGACCTGCACGTCTGGACCCTCACGAGCGGCGTCGTCGCCATGAGCGGACATCTCGTGGTGCGCAATCCCGGCGACAACCAGCGCATCCTCGAGGACGCGCAACAGCGGCTGGGCGCGCTGGGGATTCATCACGTCACGGTGCAGATGGAAAAGGACTTGACCTGCGACTAGGGCCCTCCCTATACTGCCCGCTCACTCGCACCGCCGTCTGGACGCAATCCCTTGCAGATTCGCAACATCGCCATCATCGCGCACGTCGATCACGGCAAGACGACCCTGGTGTCGCAGCTGCTCCAGCAGGCCCGAGCGCTGCGCCATGGAGCCACCGGCTTCCTCGACACCGGCATCGAAGCCGAACGGGGCATTACGATCCTCGCCAAGAACACCGCGGTGCGCTGGGGTGAGACGAAGATCAACATCGTCGACACGCCCGGGCACGCGGACTTCGGAGGTGAGGTCGAGCGCATCCTGCGGATGGTCGATGGCTTTCTGTTGCTCGTCGACGCCGCCGAGGGGCCGATGCCGCAGACGCGTTTCGTGGCGGGCAAGGCCCTGGCGCTCGGTCTGAAGCCGATCGTCGTGATCAACAAGATCGACCGGCAGGACGCGGAGCCCGCGCGGGTGCACGATGAAGTGCTGGAGATGTTTCTCGATCTCGAGGCCGACGAAACGCAGTTCCATTGCCCGTTCCTGTACGCGTCGAGCCGACAGGGCATCGCCACCAGCGATCTCGCCGTCCCCGGGACGGATCTCGTGCCGCTGTTCCAGACGATTCTGGAAACGGTGCCGCCTCCCGCCGGCGACGCCGATGGTCCGTTCCAGATGCTGATCTCGACGCTCGACTACTCCTCCTATCTGGGACGGATCGGGATCGGGCGCATTGAGCGCGGGCGGGTGCGCGTCGGCGACACGGTCGCGCTGCTGCCGCTCGGCGCGGCGGGTCCGGTCGGCGACGGCACGTTCGAGCAGGCGCGGGTGGTGAAGCTGTTCGGCTTCGAGGGGCTGGAGCGCGTCGAGCTCGAGGAGGCGTCCGCGGGGGAGATCGTCGCGATCTCGGGAATCGCGGGGGTGGAAATCGGCAAGACGGTGACGGCACCCGATCACCTCGATCGCCTGGCGGGCATCGCGGTCGAAGAGCCGACGATCTCGGTCGACTTCCGGGTGAACGACGCGCCGTTCGCGGGACGCGAAGGGAAGTACGTCACGGGGCGGCAGCTGCGGGACCGGTTGTATCGCGAGCTGGAGCGCAACGTGGCGTTGCGGGTCGAGGACACCGACGATCCACAGACGTTCATGGTGTCCGGTCGCGGCGAGCTGCACCTCGGGATCCTGATGGAGACGATGCGCCGCGAGGGCTACGAGTTTCAGGTGGGCCGACCCCGCATCATCCCACGGCAGGGGGCCGACGGCGAGCAGCTCGAGCCGTACGAAGAGCTCTTGATCGATTGCCCCGAGGGCTATCTCGGCGTCGTGATGGAGAAGCTCGGACCCCGGCGGGCCACGCTCAAGGACATGAAGAACGCCGGCCTCGGGATGGTGCGGCTGCGGTTTACGATTCCGGCGCGCGGCCTGCTGGGCTATCGCTCGGAGTTTCTGACGGATACGCGCGGGACGGGGATCATGCATCACGTGTTTCACGCCTACGGTCCCTGGGCGGGTCCATTGACGGGACGCAGCCGCGGGGTGATGGTGGCGGACCGGGAGGGCGTGGCGGTGGCGTACGCACTGTTCAATTTGCAGGAACGCGGTACCATGTTTGTGAAGCCGAACGATCCGGTATACGAGGGAATGATCGTCGCCGAGCACGTGCGGCCGGGCGACCTGGACGTCAACGCGACGAAGGAGAAGAAGCTCACCAACATGCGGACCACGGCGTCGGACGAGATGGTGATTCTCGAGCCGCCGCGTCAGATCACGCTGGAATTGGCGCTGGAGTACATTGAGGACGACGAGTTGATCGAAGTGACGCCCGCCTCGATCCGGCTGCGGAAGCGCGAGCTGGGGGCGACGGCGCGACGGAAGCTGGCCAGGAGCGTGCGGGCGCAGGAGGAATAGCAGGGAGACGCCAACCTCAACCTCAGCTGGGGGTGACAATGCTGGCCGCGGAAACGTCGATGGGGTGGTCGCTCAAGCGGCGCGGCGACGACATCGACGAGGAGTTCGAGGACTTCGAAGAGGACAAGGACCTCGACGAAGATTTCGAAGACGAGCTGGACGAAGACGAGCTGGACGAAGAGGATCTCGAGGATCTCGACGATTACGACGACCTCGACGACGAGTTCGACGACGAAGACGAGGACGGGTTTCGCCCCCGCAAAGGACCGAAGCGGGAGTGGGACTGAAGCAAGCGGCA
>DASTHG010000437.1:0-2652 GCA_035718325.1 Gemmatimonadales bacterium
ACTGGCTGGACCGCTACCTGGGCCCGGTCACCCGGTAGGCGTTGTGCGGCGCCGGTGATGGGAGCGAGTGGCGCCGGGGGTGGGGACGCCGGACGCGTTGGACGCGGGGGCGCTCGACCTGGACCAACTTTTCGGATCTCACTGCCGGCCAGTGGAGATAATGTCCAGGGGCCGTGCGCCCCCGCGTCCCCGCGTCCTAGCCCCACCCCCGGCGCCACACTGACGCTGCAAGAATCCTCTAGCGGGTCACCGGGCCGAGGTAGCGGTCCAGCCAGTCGAGCGTTTCCGAAATGAGTAGCCCCCGAGGCACGAAGTGTCCGCCGTCGTAGATCACGTGCCGCTTCTTGTCGGGTGGCGTGCCGAGCAGCCGGAACATCGGAAGCTGGGAGGTCTCGATCGGGAAGAAGTGGTCGTAGCGGCCATTGAGCATCAGCACCGGCATCCGGATACGCGGCAGGAAATTCAGGGGCTCCACGCCGGGTTGCCCGCGCTGCTGCTCGAGACCCGCCACGTACAACACGGAGGTCTTGAGGCGCGGCTCGAGCGCCGGCAGGAGGCCGCCCATGTAGCCGCCCCAGCTGCGTCCGTAGAAAGCGAGCCGCAGGGTGTCGATATCGGAGCGGGTGTGGAGGTAGTCGATGGCCCGCCGGAAATCCTTCCCCCACCAGATGACGTGGTCGCGGTAGGCATTGGTCTCGTTGGCGTACCAGCTGTCGAGTCCGTCCCCTCGCTCGTAGGTGCTCTTGTACACAGGGTAGAGCACCGCCCTGCCGCTCTTCAAGATGAAATCGATCGCATCGTATTCGAGCGACGTGGCTGAGCTGCGGCTGTGCAATGCAATCGCGCCGGGGAAGTAGATGACCGTCTGATAGGGCGGCCGGCCGCTCTTGGGCAGAAGCAGGTAGGCAATCTCCCGCTCTCCCCCATATGCCGCATCGAAGGTGACACGCTGCATCACCCAGCTCTCGGGCGTGGAGTCCGTCGTTTCGATCACCGACTTGAACGGCGTGGGGTCGTAGTCGAAGGCGCGCCGATATATCGCGAACACGGCATCCGAGACGGGGCGCTCGCGTGAAAAATCGCGCACCAGCCGTTCGACCGGCCGCCGCGTCACGGCGGCCATCGTGTCGTAGCGCGCCAGCCGGAAGCCGTTCGAGGGCGAGCGATCGAAAGGCGGTTGGGCGAACGCCTCGGTAAAGTGGTACGTGGCGTCGTCGTAGCCACCGCCCAGGATGTAGCGCTGGCCCCCCGTCTCGTTGAAGCACCACTCCCGGGCATTGCCGGCCATGTCTACCGTCCCGAACGGCCCGATGCCGGCATAGCTGCCGACTGGCGCGGGTCCCTTGCCCGCAAAGTTGCTGGCAGGAACGATCCACGACGCCGCGCGCGTCTCCGCTGCGCGGGCCCAGTGATAGATCGTCGGCAACGACTTGCCGACGAACCTCGCGTACGCCGCGGCCTCGTACCAGCTCACCCCGGTCACCGGATAGCTCCCCTGTCCCGCCGGATAGTGGCCGACCTCCCACGTCGCCGGGCCCGGCCGGCCGGTCCGGTCCTTGAAGAGCGCCACGGCGCTGGCCCACGCCAGTGTCCGCCCATCCTTCTGGAAGCTCTTGTCCCACAGCTCCGGCCGCCGGTATCCGCCGCTATCCACAAAACGCTGGAACTCCGCGTTGGTCACTTCGTTGCGGTCGATCTGGTAGTCGCCGAGGGGGACGGGATTCAGGTGGTCGAGGCCCGGCAGGGAGAGGGCGAAGCTGGCGAGTCGCGCGACGCGCACCATCCCCGTTTCGGGCGCCGTCGTGCTGTCGAGTTGCAGCGGTGCGGGGGAGAGCCACTGCGGACCAGCTGCCCCGATCCAGGTACGGAAGCCCGGCTTTTCGATCTTGAGGCGCGAGAACCCTTGCGGGAACCAGATGCTGTCGAGCGGCGTCGTACCGAGCACCTCCCAGGTCGTGTCGGGATTGGCATAGTCGCGCCGCGACACGACGGCACCAGCCGGGTCGGTCTGGAGGCTCACGCGTGTGGCGATGAGCGGCCAGAGCTGCGCCAGTGACGGGTCGTTGGGCAGGGTGGCGCTCGCTTGCAGCGCCAGATGATAGGCGGCTTCGGTGCGTCCGCTGTCTTCCAGCTGCCGGATCTCGGGGATCGCCGTCTCGAGCACCCAGTGGACCCGGGCATTGTGCCGCAGCGCGAGACCGCCGATCACGAGCGCCACCACCGCGGCGGCGCCAATTGCGATGCGGCGACCCCGAGTTGTCGTGCCGAGGGCGGGCAGCGGAACGGCCGTGCTGGGGGTCGTCAGCGACTCGAGTTGGCTCAGGATCTCGGCCGCCGACGCCCAGCGGTCCGCGGGCCGCTTTTCGAGACAGCGCATCACCACCTTCGAGAGGGCGACCGGTACCTCGCGCCGCTCGTGCAGCGGCACTGGAATCTCGGTGAGGTGAGCGGCCAGGATGGCTTGGGCGCTCGTGCCGTCGAACGGCGGCCGGCCGGCGAGGATCTCGTAAGCGAGCACGCCGAACGAGTAGAGATCGGCGCGATGATCGATGTCCCCATCAGCCGTGCACTGCTCCGGGGCCATGTAGGCGGGCGTCCCGATCGAGACACCTGCCGTGGTCACCCGCGAATTCCCGGCGATGTCGCTGATCG
>DASTHG010000438.1:0-3221 GCA_035718325.1 Gemmatimonadales bacterium
CCGGGGAAGGACGTGTCGCGGCGACACGCCGAGATCGTCCCTTCTGCAAAGGGTTATCTGCTGGTCGACTCGAGCACCAACGGCGTGTATGTCAACGACGATCGTGTACCGGGGCAGCGGGTGCTCACCCGCGGGGACGTGATTCGGGTCGGGGAGGAGAGCTTTCGGTTCTATGCCGATCAGGCGGCCACCGCTGCGGCGCCCGCCGCGCCGGCAGCCCCGGCCGCGCCGCCGCCACCACCACCACCCCCGCCCGCGGGTGCCGAGTCGCGTTTGCAGAACACGTCGTTCGGAATGCCGGCCAGCCCGCGCCCCGCGGCCGCCACGGCGAATCCGGGCGGCGGCGGAGGCAGTGGCACGGCCCCACTCGCGAATTTTCTCGTCCGCACGGGGGCCCTGAAGGGAACACGGCTCCTCGTCAAGACGCCGATCGTGAACATCGGCCGCGCCGACTACAACGACCTGATTATCCCCGATGAGTCCGTTTCAACGTCCCACGCCAAGCTGCAGCGGCGCGAAGGGGTGTGGGTGCTCGTGGATCTCGAGTCCACCAACGGCACCTTCGTCGATGGTGAGCGCATCAAGGCTGATGCGCCGATCGCTCCTGGTACGATGGTCCGCTTCGGCGACATTCAGCTGGTGTTCGAGCCGACGGACGACGCGTTAGGGGTGGCCAAGGGTGGCGGGACGAAAGTGATCGAGTCGCTCAAGGTCCCGCCCCGGGCTCCCGCCAGCGCGGCGACTCCAACTGCGCCGCCGCAGGCGCCGCCGGCACCCAAGCCATCACCCGCGCCAGCCCCGAAGCCGGCCGCCGCGCCCAAAGGGCCACCGCCCAAGGCCACTGCGTCGAAACGCCCCGGACCTCCCGCGGGCCAGGCGCCGCAGAAGAAGGGAAAAGGATGCGGTTCGAGCGCCGCTGTCATCGTCTTGGCCACATCGGCCCTCCTGTACTGGATTCTGGCGTAACGATCGAGCGTGCACATTACCTGCGCGGGTAGAACCGACGTCGGCATCATCCGGTCGGGGAACGAGGACAGCTATCTCATGGTCCCGGACCGCGGCATCTTCGTCGTGGCCGACGGGATGGGCGGCCACGCGGCGGGCGAAGTCGCGAGTGACATGGCCGTGCGCCACATCGCGCGCGAGCTCGGCTCCCTCAAGGGGCTCGAGGACAAGGACGTGACGGAACGGATGCAGACCGCGATCCGGGCCGCCAACGCTGCCATATTCCAGCGCACGCTGACCGAGCACGACAAGCGGGGGATGGGCACGACGGTCACGTCGCTCGTGCTGTACGGCACCCGGTTCCTGATCGGTCAGGTGGGCGACAGCCGGGCCTATCTGCTGCGGGACGGCAAGCTCACCCAGGTGACTAAGGACCATTCGTACGTCCAGGAGCAGGTCGACGCCGGCTATCTCACGGCGGAGCAGGCGCGCACGCACCCCTACAGCAACGTGATCACGCGCTGCGTCGGCGCCAACAGTGACGTGACTCCCGACGTCTACGTAGGCTCGGTCAAGGCCAAGGACCTCTTCCTGCTCGCGTCCGACGGGCTCACCGGAATGCTGGAAGATCCGCAGCTGCACGAGATCCTGGGGCAGGGCGACCGGATGCCGCAAGAGCTGGTCGATCAGCTGATCGACGAGGCCAACCGCCATGGCGGCCTCGACAACATCACGGCGATCCTGGTTCGCATCGACTCGGTGGAATTCCCGGAGGACGGCGAGACGACCCAGTCGACCGAGGCCGTGTCGCGCCCACCGTCCCCGCACGTCTAGAGCTGCGCCGCCACCGCCTCGGCGGGTAGCCGCACCAGCTCGACCACCCGCGCCGCGTCGACGGACGCGGGGCGCACCGTAAACACCCGCAATCGCCGCGCCGAGCGATACAACTCCGCTGCCACCCGTGGTAACCCGAGAAGCGCCTCGCCCGCGGCGCTCTCGAGCGGCACCAGGGCCCCGTCGCGTCGCAGCAGCGGCAGGTCGGTCCCGAACATCGATGGTTTTGCCGGAAAATCGAGGAACAGCTCGCCCGGGACCAGTCCTGAATCCCGCGCCAAACTGTCCTCGACGCGCTCGCACAGATCGGGGTCGGTGGCGGGCCATCCGGCACCCTCCAGCGCCACGTCGACAGCGGGAAGATCGAGCATGCGCTTGGCGAGGCGCCGCTCCCGCAACCGCAGCGCCAGTCCCGTCGGATCGTCCCGCGAGAGCTCGTGAATGAGGCCGTCGTCCGTCGCGACCGCCACGTCCATCGGGCGAATGCGGCCGTCGGCGATGGCCCGGCGGACCAGCCGCTTGAACATCACCGTCGCGGCGCGGACCGCGTGGTGCCAGTAGACGGTCCGGTACATCTGGTACTTCGCGAACAGCAGCGACTCGAGCGCCGAGAGCCCCTTTTCGTGCACCGCGAGGGCGATGCGGCCGCCGGGGCCGGGGGCGAGCACGAGGGACGCGAGCAGGCGCTCCACGTCGATCACGCCGTACGGCACGCCGCACATCGCGGCGTCGCGCGACAGATAGTCGAGCTTGTCGACGTCGAGCGGGCCGGACACCAGTCCTGCCAGAGGCTCACGGGCCTGGCCGCGGATCAGCGGCAGGAGCTTGGCGGCGGGAACGCCTGCGTGCTCCAGCGCGGCGGCAAGGTCGGGGTGGGCGAGGTGCCGTTCCGCGAGCTCCTCGTGATGCGGCAGCCCCGCTTCTTCGAGCGCGTGGGAGAATGGGTAATGCCCGACGTCGTGCAGCAGCGCCGCGAGACGCAGCAGCAGCCCGTCACCCGGCTCGACCGTGACGCCTGCGTCGGCGAACGCCGTGAGCGCCCGGCGCGCCAGGTGGTAGGTGCCGAGCGCATGTTCGAAGCGGGTGTGCGTCGCCCCGGGATAGACGAGAAAGGCATGCCCCAACTGGCGCACGTACCGCAGCCGCTGGACGGCGGGGGTATCCAGCAGCTCGAGCGCGGCCGGCTCGAGCTGAACGTTGTTCCACAGCGGATCGCGGACGACTTCGAGCCGCGTCACGCCCTGGGGCCTGGGGGCCCCGCCTCGCGCACCGCGGCGTGTACCGCGCTCTCGAACTGCTCGAAGTTCTTGCGGAACGATTCGGCGAGCCGCGCGGCCTGCGCGTCGTAGGCGGCGGGGTCTGCCCAGGTGCGCCGCGGCAGCAGCAGATCGGCCGGGACGCCCGGGACGTCGGTCGGCACGGCGAGGCCGAACGCCGGCTCG
>DASTHG010000439.1:0-28707 GCA_035718325.1 Gemmatimonadales bacterium
GGCTGGGCGGGGCGATTGTGGCCGCCGGGGTGAGCTTGGCAATGGCCGCCGCGAGGTCTCCATTGCCGGCGCGAAGCCCGGCGTCGGCGGTCGGCACCTGGAGACTCGTGACCGCGAAGGCCAATGGAAAGGCGGTCGACATTCCTGCGGGAACCACCGTCCTGAAGCACGTCACGCCCACGGACTTCGTGTTCGTCTACTACACCGCGCAGGGCATGATCACCGTCGCCGGCGGCGGCCGCTACACGTACGACGGCACCCGCTACACCGAGTCGGTGGAATACGGTGTCGGGGAGGGGATGGCGCCCTACATCGGCAAGACACAGGAATTCACGCTGCGCATCGAGGGTGGCCGCTGGTACCAATCCGGCACGGAAACCGACGGAACTACGGTCGAGGAGGTGTGGGAGCGCAGGTAGCCCCGTCAATGAGCGAACCGGTTATCGCCGTCACGGAGCTCAGGCGTCGATTTGGGAACAAGACTGCTCTCGCCGACGTCTGCCTTTCCCTGCCGCGCGGCGCCGTTTACGGCCTCGTCGGCGCCAATGGTGCCGGTAAGACGACCCTCATCCGGCATCTGCTCGGCCTGCTGCGCGCCGAAGCCGGCACGGTGCGAGTCTTTGGACTCGACCCGGTGCAAGACCCGGTCGCGGTGTTGTCCCGCATCGGCTACCTCTCCGAAGAGAACGACCTGCCCGGCTGGATGCGCCTGGACGAGCTGCTGCGCTACTCCCGTGCCTTCTATCCCGCGTGGGATGACGCGTACACCGAGGAGCTGCGCGGCGCGTTTGGTCTCGACCCCGCCGCGAAGATCAGGACCCTGTCGAAGGGAGAGAAAGCGCGAGCGGGACTGCTGGTCGCGCTCGCCCACCGCCCCGAGCTGCTCATCCTCGACGAGCCCTCCTCCGGTCTCGACCCCATCGCGCGACGCGACATCTTGGGCGCCGTTATCCGGACCGTCGCCCACGAAGGTCGCTCCGTGCTGTTTTCGTCCCACTTGCTGGACGAAGTAGAAGAGGTCGCCGATCACGTCACCATGATCGACCACGGCCGCGTCGTGCTGAGCGGCTCCCTCGATGACATCAAAGCGGCCCACTTGGTCGACGGCCGCACGCCCACCCTGAATGAGATCTTCGTCGCCACCGTCGGTGAGACGTAGCCCACCGGCGACGCCGGCCAGGGCGTTGGCCTGGGAGTTTCAGCGCCGCCATCGTTGGGGATTCATCGCCTGCGGCGCGTATCTGATCGCGCTCGCGGCCGTGAAGCTCGTGATTGTGGCGCGGGGGCACCCTGTGGTCTACGACAGCGACGAGACCTTTGCCCTCGCGGTCATGGGGCCGATCACGGCGACATTCACCTACTGCCTCGCCGTGTTCACCTACGGTCTCTCCGGCGACATCGCCGGGCGCCCGTCGATGTATCCCCGACGTCTCTTCACCCTGCCGGTGTCCACGGCGGCGCTGGCGGGTTGGCCGATGCTCTCCGGGACAATCGCCGCGGCGCTGCTCTGGGCGGCGACGCGGGCGTTCGTCCTGTGGCCATCCGGCGTCGCCGTCCCGGTACTCTGGCCCGCCATCGCGGCGGCGGCGCTGCTCGCCTGGACGCAGGCGCTGACCTGGATGCCGTACGGTCTGCCGGGACTGCGCGTCATCCTGGCCGTGCTCTGGCTCGGAACGATCCAAAGCATCGTGCTCCTGGCACTGCGCTACAACGCCGGCGAACGCCTCATGCTCGCCATCACCGCTCCACTGATTCCACTCGCCTACCTCACCGCACGGGTGGCCGTCGCGCGGGCGCGGCGCGGGATGGTTCCCGATTGGCGCGGCGCCTTCACCTGGATCGCTCGACTCGCGCCCGTCCGTACGGCCCGCGGTCGATTCGCCTCCCCCGCTCGCGCGCAGGCGTGGCTCGAGTGGCGGCGACATGGCTGGACGTTGCCGGCCCTCGTGGGGATCCTGCTCCCGTGCGAGCTGGCGCTGTTGTTCGCGACCGGAGATACGCCGTCCCTGGTGTGGATCATCCTGTTCGGCGTGCTGCTCACGCCACCGTTCATGGCGGCCTTCGTCGCCGCGACCGTGCGCAAGCCCGATCTCGACGGACGCGAGGCGCGCGAAGACTACGGGCTGGCCCCCTTCCTCGCGACGCGGCCCCTTTCGAATCGCGCGCTCGTCGCCGCCAAGCTCGAGATGTCGCTCTGGAGCACGGCGGTCACGTGGACGTTCGTGCTGATCGCGATCCCGGTGGCACTCCTGGTAACGGATACCTGGCCCGCCGTGCTCGAGCGCTGGCACCGCACCATCGCGTTGATGGGAGAGGCCCGGGCGAGCATGCTCGCCCTGCTGATCGTGGCGGGGTTCGTGGTCTCCACGTGGAGGCAGCTCGTGCAGACGCTCTACATCGGCATGACGGGCCGAGTCTGGATCGTGCGAGCGAGCCTGGTCGGCACGGTGGCGTTCGTGTGCGTGATTGGGCCCGTTTTGGACTGGATCGCCGGGAATGGCGCGGTGCAAACTGCGCTCTGGAACGCCGCGCCGACGCTCCTGGCGGTGTTGGCCTTCGTGAAGATGTGCGGCGCGATGTGGGTGGCAGTGCGGCTGTATCGCAGTCGGCTGCTGCACGACCGGACCCTGGTCATCGGCGCTGCCGCCTGGTGCGCCACAGTCCTGGCGCTCGCGGGGGTGCTCGCGTGGTGGATCGAGTCGCAGTTCTTTCCCCGCTACCTCTTTCTGCTCTGCGCCGTCCTCGTGGTCCCCCTGGTGCGACTCGCTGCGGCGCCGTTGGCACTCGATTGGAATCGGCATCGGTGAGCAGCGACCGGCGTTGGGTCCTCGCGCTGATCATGGCGCTGATCGCCGTGCCCGCGGTCGTGGCACTGACGGGTGCCGTTTCGTATCACGTCGCCAATCGCAGCAATCGCACGATGGTCGTCGCGGGAATGGAGCGGGAATACCTGCTCTACGTCCCGCCGAACTACGATCCCGCGAAGCCCACGCCCCTCATCATCAGCCTCCACGGCGCCGGATTGTGGGGCGCCGCGCAACAGGAGATCAGTCAGTGGAACCGGGTCGCCGACCGTGTGGGATTCCTGGTGGTGTACCCATCGGGCGCGGGCGGCTCGGGAGTGCGGGTTTGGCATGACGATTCCGGAGGCACGGGCGACGTGCGGTTCATCGCCGCGCTGATCGATACCCTCGAGGCGCAGTACACCATCGATCCGACGCGCATCTACGCCAACGGGCTCTCGAACGGCGGCGGCATGTCGTTCGTCTTGTCGTGCACGTTGTCCGACCGCATCGCTGCGGTTGGCCTGGTCGGGGCCGCCCTCACCCTGCCCTGGCAATGGTGTGCGGACCGCCATCCCGTTCCGGCTATCTGGTTCCATGGAACCGCCGATCGCGCCGCCCCCTACCGCGGCGGTCCGTCGTGGGTCGCGCCGACCGGAGCGTTCCCGAGTATCCCGCGGTTCGTGGCGAATTGGGCACGACGCAATCATTGCGGGGATACTCCCGTCGATAGTGCCGTCGCAGCGGACATCACGCGCAGCACCTACACGCGGTGTGCCGACGATGCAACCGTCGTGCTCTACACCATCCGCGGAGGCGGCCACACCTGGCCGGGCGGAGGCCCGCTGCCCGAAGCGTGGACCGGACCAACCAACCGGGAGATCGATGCCAGTAGCCTGATGTGGGACTTTTTCAGCGCCCATCCACTCCAGCGCCACGCGTCTCCGAGATCATTGCAGCATCCGGCCGACCACTAGCCCCACGAGGAGTGCGAGGGCGGCAATCAGGATAACGAGCGTGCGCTGCACGCCCGGCTCCTCCGCGCGCGCCGCTCCCGAGCCACTGAAGAAGGTCACCGCCTCGAGGGCACCGCGCAGGTCCAGTGCGTTGGGGAACCGCTCCCAGGGATCCTTTTGCAGGCAGCGCATGATCGCGTCCGCGAGGCCCTTGGGAATCGTGGGATTGAGCTCGCGCACCGGCACCGGTGTCTCGTTGATCTGCTTGTTCAGCGTGTCCGCGGCGTCGCGGCCCCGGAACGGCGGCCGCCCCGTCAGCATGCGGTATCCGATGACCCCCAGGGAATAGATGTCCGAGCGAAAATCGATCTCCGGAAGCCCGCGGGCCTGCTCCGGCGACATGTACTCCGGCGTCCCCACCACGGGTCCGGCCGCCGATTCGTCTACCTCATCGGTCAGCGCCTTCGCAAGTCCGAAATCCATGAGCAGCACCTTCTGCAGCTCTCCCTCGAGGAACACGTTGGCGGGCTTGATGTCGAGGTGCATCATCTTGCCCCGGTGGGCCGCGGCCAGCGCGTCCGCCAGCTCGCTGAGGATGCGCCGCGATTCGAGCGGCGGCAGTCGCGTCCGCCCCATCCGCGCTTCGAGCGTCGTCCCCTGCACCAACGGCATGACATAATAGATCAACCCGCCGCGCTCGCGGATGTCGTAGATCGGGACGATGCCGGGGTGCCGCAGCTTTGCCAGCGCGATGCTTTCGTTGCGGAAGCTGTCCACGAACTCTTTCGTCCCCATCACGTCCGGCCGGATCACCTTGATCGCCACGAGCCGGTCGAGTCGCCGGTCTCTGGCCCGGTAGACCCGGGCGAACCCGCCCTGACCGAGAACCGAGAGAAGCTCGTACTCGGCCCCGAGCACTTCGCGCAACCGGTCGTTGAAGGCGGTCCCCGAGAGCCGCGGCGCCGGCGTGCTTGGCGCGGCGGCCGGGTTGACCAGTGTCGCTTGCGGGTCGGTGTTGCGAGCCGTCGCCGTGCCGCACTGGGGGCAGAACAAGTCCTCGGCGCGCAGGGATGCGCGGCACGCGGCACACGGGAGAGACTCTTCAGCCATGAGTCTCGCCGATCAGTGCGGCCGTGCGCCCGAATTGCTCACGAACGCAAGCCGCATTCCATCGGGGGACCACGAGGGCACGTTGATCGTCCCCTGCCCGCCGTACACGTAGGCGATCACTTTCGATGCGCCGCCGGCCGCCGGCATCAGCCGCAACAACACGTGCTTGTAGAACGGGTGATCGTTGGGCGCCACGTCGGCGGTGAAGGAGATATAGACGATCCACTTGCCGTCCGGCGACAGGTGTGGGAACCAGTTGTTGAACCCATCGTCGGTGATTTGCCGCTGATCGCTGCCGTCGGGGCGCATGCGCCAGATCTGCATCCGCCCACTGCGCACCGAGTTGAAATAGATGAACGCGCCATCGGGGGTGTACTCCGGTCCGTCATCGAGGCCCGGCGCCGTGGTGAGCCGGATCTCGGTGCCGCCCGACGCGCGAATCTTGTACACGTCGAACTCGTCGTTGCGCTCGCCGGTGTAGACGAGCCATTTCCCGTCCGGCGACCACCCGTGCAGATACGAGGGCCCTTTCGCCGTCACGCGCTGCGGGGTGCCGCCCGTCGCCGGCACCGTGTAGACGATCGACGCGCCGCTGTCGGACGCCGTGTGGTTGCTGATCGCCAGCATCCTGCCATCGAACGACAGCACGTGGTCGTTGTTGTTCTGGGTCGCGAAGCCGGTGTTGATGGCCTGCGCCGTCTGCGAGCCGAGGTCGAAGCGGTACAGCCGGCCCTCCTGCGCGTAGATCAGCGCCTTGCCGTCGCGCGTCCAGTTCGGCGCCTGGAATGACCCATCATAGTGATGAACGACAGTGGTGTTGCCACTCGCCACGTCCAGGATCTCGAGCCTGCTGCCCAGATAGTCGCGATAGGGAACGAGCTTCGGTCCCGCGGGAATCGTAATCCGCACGTTGGTGAATTCGGCGCGTTCCACCACGCTGTCGTTGTGGGCACACACGAACAGTCCCACGTACACGGTGTCGGGGAGGGAGATCGAATCGAGTTTGTGCGTGACCAGCGTGTCCCCGAAGCGGGCGATCGACATCAGGTAGACGCCGTCCTTCCGCTCGAGTTGGATGACGGCGTCGGCCGCCGGCGGCAAGCTGTCGGGTGATTTCAGCTCCTCTGTCGTCCCACCTGGGGCGCGGCGAAACTGCAGCGACGCCAATCCGTTGCCGTGCAGCGTGGCGGTGACGTGCGTCCCGTTCGAGTCGAGCGTCGGACGGATCGTCCATCCGAGCTTGCGATGCTCCTCCACTCCCGCACTGATGAAGCGGGCGCGGGTCGACAGGAGGAAGTTGCCGGTGAGGCGTGTCCACACGAAATGGAAATTGTCGTGATCGGCCCACATGTTCTGCCCCGACCCGGCAATGAGGTAGGCCTCGCGCCGCGCATCGTAGGAGGTCGAGCCGGCGTGCGACACTTTCCCC
This sequence comes from Gemmatimonadales bacterium, assembly GCA_035718325.1. Lineage (GTDB taxonomy): Bacteria > Gemmatimonadota > Gemmatimonadetes > Gemmatimonadales > GWC2-71-9 > DASTHG01. Next base: position 6,279 of record DASTHG010000439.1, read on the forward strand.
ACGTCGGTCTCCTGGTCGAACGTCCCGATGCGGCCCTGTGCAACGGCGGCAGACGCGAACAGCAGAAAAAGGACGGGTGCGAGCAAGCGAGGGATGACGGCGTAGCGGCGCATGGATCCAGCCCCTTTGGCGGTGGTATGCCCGACTCCGGGTACGGGCGATGACCATCGGGCAGAATCTCCACCGGGGCGCCGGGAACGGCAAATCCCCGAACCGACCAGCTAGCTTCCACGGCATGCGCGTCTCTCTCCTCGCCCTCATGGCACTGCTCGGCTGGTCGTGCGCGTCACGGCAGCACGCCATCGCTTCCCTCGCGCTGTCGTGCGCCGCGCCGAGTACCGCCGCGCCGTTCGATTCGAGCCAGGTGGAGCAGCTGGCGGGCGTCTACGCCCTCACGCTCGTAGCGGACTCGTTCCCCTCGCACGGGGCGCGGACGTCCGGCCGGCTGCGACTGCGCGTCAGCACCGACACCTTGCGTCACACCGGCGAACGGCCCCTCGTGGGAACACTCGAAATGAACCTGGATGCCATCTTCGCACCGTACAGTCACGACCCGAAATCCGTAGACCCCACTGCACCTGGCGTCTATTTCGACGGGTCGTCTGGAGCGTTCGGAATCGGCGTGCAGCCCAACCTCACCGATGGCACGAGCACGAGCCTGACGCCGCTCCTCGTCTGGCCGGAGGGTTTCCAGGGTCGCTGGACACCCCATTACGGCATTGCGAGCATCATGAACCCCAGCTCGGGCAAGCCGGCGCACGTGGGCGGGGACTTCTGCGCCATTCGCATGCGGTGAACCGCCCTGGCCCGCGGGCTTCCACGGATTATGGATTCACCGCCCTGGTCGGAGATAGAATTCCTGCGTGAGCCAGATCTCCGTGCGTCGGGCCGCGGTCATGGCCGTGGCGCTGCTCGCCGGCGTGATCATCACCAAGTGCGCCTTGTCGAGCACGAGATTCCGCCGCTTCACGAGCGCCGATCGCTGCTGGACCATGCCCATGTATGCCGGGCCCGCGGGGCCCTTCGTCGGCTACCTGACTGGCGGGGCACTGGTGGATCCCGGGACAGGACCCGTGCAGGCCGTGAACCTCACGGTCGTCGTTGATGGCGAGGAGCGCAGCGTCTGGCGCCGTGAGAGCGAGGTGCGGAACTGGTACGTCCCAGTCCGGGTGATTGCACCGCAAGACTGCCGCTGGACGTCCCCCGACCTTCTCCCCAACGGGACGTGGCAGCCGACGCACCTCGAATTCGGGCTCGACGTCCCGCTCTGGCACCATCTCCTGGGCCACTGGAACACGCACCACGGCTTTCTGCCCGCAGACTCTATCTGAAGCCCACCAAGCGCTACCTCGGCGCCCTGCTGCTGGTCGTTGCCATCGCGCTGACCGTGTCGGGGCTTCACCCCTTCGATCGCACGACGTGGTGGCTCGAGATCTTCCCGATCCTCATCGCAGCACCCATCCTCGTTCTGACCGCGCAGCGCTTCCCGTTGACCACCCTGACGTACACGCTGCTCGCGATCCACGCCATCATCCTGATGGTCGGCGGTCATTACTCGTACGCGCGCGTTCCCCTCGGCGACTGGGTCCGGCAGCTGCTCGGCCTGGCCCGCAACGATTACGATCGTCTCGGGCACTTCGCCCAGGGCTTCGTCCCCGCGATCCTGATCCGCGAGATGCTGCTGCGCACTTCTCCGCTGCGACCCGGGCGTTGGCTGGTCGTGATCGTCACGGCGATGTGCCTCGCCTTCAGCGCCTGCTACGAGTTCTTCGAATGGGGAGCGGCGGTCGCAGGTGGGCATGCCGCGGACGCCTTTCTCGGGACGCAGGGCGACGTGTGGGATACGCAGTGGGACATGTTCTGCGCGCTGATCGGGGCGATCGTCGCACAAGTGACGCTCAGTCGAGTCCACGACCGCGCACTGAAGAGGCTGGTGGGCTAGCTCGCGCAATGGCGCCCTTGGCGCCATGCTTCCTCCCATGCACGCCACTTCGCCGGTCACCTCCCAGGGAGCTCGGCTCGACGGCCGTCTCTTCTACTGGTCACTCACGTCCGCCCTCGCGGGCTTCCTGTTCGGTTTCGACACCGTCGTCATCTCAGGCGCCGAGCAGACGATCCAGCAGCTCTGGGGGCTGACCGCCGGGATGCACGGCTTTGCCATGGGTGCGGCGCTCTACGGCACGGTGCTCGGCTCGCTCGCCGGCTCGTGGCCCGCCGACCGTTTCGGCCGCCGTCCCACGCTGCTCGCCATCGGCGTGCTGTTCCTGGCCTCCGCGGTGGGATCGGCCCTCGCGCCGAGTGTCGGCGTGTTCATTGCGGCCCGGTTCATCGGGGGCATCGGGATCGGCATCAGCACCGTGGCGGCACCGCTCTACATCTCCGAGATTGCGCCCCCGGCCCAGCGCGGCCGCCTCGCGGCGATGTTCCAGTTCAACATCGTGCTCGGCATCGTGATCGCGTTCGCATCCAACGCCCTGCTCGCGCGTATTGGACCCGATGCCTGGCGCTGGATGCTCGGCGTGGCGGCGGTCCCCTCGCTCGCCTACACCCTGATGTGCTTCGGTCTCCCCGAGAGTCCGCGCTGGCTGCTGACCCGCAAAGGGGATCGCCCGGCCGCACTCCGCGTGTTGTCGCTCGTGATGCGTGACGCGAGCCCCGTTCAAGTCGAGGCCGCTGCCGACGCGATCGTCACCGCTACGCCCGCACATGCAGGACATGCAGGGTTCTGGACCTGGCGGCTGCGCGTGCCGATCGCGCTGGCGTTCCTGGTGGCGTTCTTCAACCAGCTCTCCGGGATCAATGCCATCCTCTATTACGCGCCGCGCATCTTCGCCATGACCGGCCTCGCCCCACAGGCGGCGCTGCTCACGTCGGTGGGCATCGGCGTCACCAACCTGATCTTCACGTTCGTGGGATTGTGGCTCATCGACCGGCTGGGCCGGCGCACGCTGCTCCTGATCGGCTCCATCGGCTACATCATCTCGCTGGGCGCTTGCGCCTGGGCGTTTTTCACGCACCACGAATCGATCGTCCCGGTCTGCATCTTTGCGTTCATCGCGGCGCATGCGATCGGACAGGGGACGGTGATCTGGGTGCTGATCTCGGAAATCTTCCCCAACCGCTACCGCGCCGCGGGACAATCGCTCGGCAGCGGGACGCACTGGGTGTTCGCGGCGCTGCTCACGTCCCTCTTCCCCATCATGGTCTGGGCGTTTCCGCCGGGAGCCATCTTCCTGTTCTTCTGCGGCATGATGGTGCTGCAGCTCGTCTGGGTCCTCACCATGGTTCCCGAGACGAAGGGCGTGCCGCTGGAGGAGATCCAGCGCCGGCTCGGCCTCGCCGCTTGATGACGCGGCCGGTCGTTGTCGGCCTGGGAGAAGCCCTCTGGGACGTGCTGCCCGACGGCGATCACTTCGGCGGTGCGCCGGCCAATGTCGCGTTGCACGCCGCAGCGCTCGGCGCCGACGCGTGGCTGATCAGCGCGGTGGGTCGCGACGCCCGCGGCGCCGCGGCGCTGGCAAGGCTCGATGCCGCCGGCGTGCACTGCACTGCCGTGGCGCAGCTCGGCGACCATCCCACGGGTGTGGTAGGAGTCACCTTGAACGACTCCGGCCATCCGAACTACGACATCGCCGCCGAGAGCGCCTGGGACTCGATGCCCTGGTCGGCGACCGTTCAGGAGGTGGCGGGGAAAGCCGACGCGATCGCGTTCGGCTCGCTTGCACAGCGCGCGCCGGTTTCGCGAGTCACGGTCCGCCGCGCCGTCGGGGCCACGCCGGGCAGCACGTGGCGACTCTTCGACGTCAACCTGCGGCAATCCTACTACGACGCCGAGGTGTTGACGGCTTCCCTCGAGCTCGCGAACGCGGTGAAGTTGAACGAGGAGGAGTTACCCGTCGTCGCGCGACTGTGCGGACTGACGCAGACCACGCCCCTCGACCTGCTCCGGGCGCTGTGCCAGCGATTCGATCTGCGGCTGGCGGCGTTGACGCGCGGGCCCTGTGGCTCGGTGCTCGCCACGCCCGATCGCGTGTGCGAGTCCCCGGCTGCGCCAACAGTGGTCGTCGATACCGTCGGGGCGGGCGACGCCTTCACCGCCGCGCTCCTGATCGGCATCCTCGCGGGACGTTCGCTCGAAGACGTCAGCCGGCGCGCCAACGCCGTCGCGGCGTACGTCTGCTCACAGGCGGGCGCGACACCCCCGATTCCGGAGGACTTGCGATGGACCCCGTAGAGTCGATGGCCGCGTTGCGCGAGCAGCTCTCCCGCTTTCAGAGTTGGCGCGACGCGCATGCCGATTTCGAGGCGGCGGTCGCCGACCTTCCTCCCGACCAGCGCGGCGTCGCGCCCGCGGGACTGCCGTACTCACCATGGCAGCTCGTCGAGCACCTGCGCTTTACGCAAGCGGATATCCTCGAGTTCTGCAGGAACGTCGACTACGTCGAACACAAATGGCCCGATGAATATTGGCCCAAGTCCCCGGCACCGCCGGACGCCCGAGCCTGGGACGCCAGTGTGGCGGCGTTTCGTCGCGACCGGGAGGCACTGCAGAAAATGATCAAGGATCCGTCCTGCGACCTGTTCGCCCGGGTCCCGGCGGGGAACGGGCAAACCTTCTTGCGGGAATTCCTGCTCGTCGCCGACCACACCGCGTACCACGTCGGTCAACTGATCGCGGTTCGGCGCCTGCTCGGCGCCTGGAAGCATTGATGCTCGGCGAGAATGCAGTGCGATTCCTGCGGTTGTCCCCAGTCCCATGCGGCTAGAGCACGCTGCGGCTGAGGGACCATGACCTATCGGGAAGCACTCGAGATCGTCCGCCGCCACTTCGAGAGCCTGTTTCCCAAGACGTGCTCCACGTGCGGCCGGCGCTTTGTCTCCCTGCGCGAGTACATCCGCTCCACACGGCGCGTCGGCCAGGCGATATCGTACGACGCCGAGCTGGGCGACTGGCAGACTCAGCAGCCCATGGGATCGCTCGCGTTCTCGAATTGTCCCTGCGGTTCCACATTGGTGCTGAGTACCGACGGCATGCCACTCCCCCAACGCCAGGCCCTGTTGGCCTGGGTTCGGGAGGAGACCGAGCGGCAACACATCACGCCATCGGACCTGTTGGAACGACTCCGGAGCGACCTGCGTACCCAGGTCGTGGACGGGTGACGATGGCCATCCGGACCAAATAAGGGCAATCTTACAGCATGTCGATTCTCGAGTGGTCCGCCATTCTGCCACGCGTCGAACTCGCGACGGCCGCGGAGTTCGATCATGCCATGGACACGCTGGCGGCGCGCTCGAGTGGCGGCCACCCGACAATCGTCGCGCTGTACGCGCACGGCCATCAGGTCATCATCGGCGTTGGCCTGGAGGAGAGCTTCGTGCAAATTCAGCATGAGGACGACCCCGAGAACAAGCCGGCGCTGGTGACGGTTGGCCAGCCGCAAGCCGATGGGGCGGTCTCGTTCTACTTATTGGGCACGCAGCACACCGAGATCCCGCGCCGCAATCTCATCCCCGCGACCACCGCGCGACGCCTCGCCCGCCAGTTCCTGACCAACGGCAAAGTCTCCGAGGAAGCGAAGTGGGAGCCCGCGTAGCGCGGAAACTCGGTCTGGCGGTACTCGGCCTCTCTGTTCTTGCGTGTGGAGAGTCCACGACCGCACCGCTGTTTCAGACGATGCGCCTCGCCTTCAGGGTCGAGCCGAGTACGTCCGAAGGAAACGTCGCGATCGACCCGCCGCCGCAGCTCGTCATCCAGGATCAATCGGGCAGCATCGACCGCCACGCCTCCACCGCCGTCACACTCTCCCTCGGCCCGAATGCTGCCCGGGCCACCCTGAGCGGGACAACCACGGTGCACGCCGTCGGCGGCATCGCCACCTTCTCCGACGTTCGCGTCGATCGTCCCGGCAGCGGCTACCAGCTGGTGGCGACGGCGCAATCACTCCCTACCGCGGCGAGCGCCCGGTTCGCAGTCCACCTGCACTTCGTGCAGGTGACCGTCGGGATTTTCCACAGCTGCGGGCTCACCGTTCACGGCTTCGCCTACTGCTGGGGATTGAACGACGTCGGCCAGCTCGGGGACAGCACCAACGTGCAACAGGTGCGGCCGGTACTCGTTCGAGGCGGGTGGACGTTCACCCAGTTGAGCGCGGGCGGCGATCACACCTGTGGCATCACCCCTGGCGCAGCCGTCTACTGCTGGGGCAGCAACTTCAGTGGGCAATTGGGCGACAGCTCGATGGAGGACCGCGCCGTGCCGGTGCGCGTTGCCGGCAACCTCTCCTTTGCCCAGCTCTCAGCAGGGTCGTTCCACACCTGCGGACTGACGGCGGCGGGCGCGGCCTGGTGCTGGGGATCGAACCTGTTCGGCGCCCTGGGCGACGGAACGCAGACTCTGCGCCTCTCCCCCGTCCCAGTCGGAGGCGGCCTGCAGTTCTCCCAGCTGAGCGCGGGCGGCGTCCACACCTGCGGAATCGCCGCCGGCAACGCTGCCTACTGCTGGGGGTGGAACGGTGGTGGGCAAGTCGGTGACAGCACCACGACCCGCCGCCTGACGCCGACGCCGGTGTCCGGCGGCCTGTCCTTCGCCGAGATCAGCGCCAACCCCGGCTCCGATCTCGAGGGCCACACCTGCGGCGTCACAACCGGCGGCGTCGCGTACTGCTGGGGCACCAACCAGAACGGAGAGCTGGGGGACAGCACCGTCACCGGGCACCTGTCCCCGATCGCGGTGTTCGGCACGTTGCAGGTCACGTATGTCGGTGCAGCACGCGGCTATGGTTGCGCATTGACGAACGCACAGACGCTGCACTGCTGGGGCATCAACGCCGATGGTGAGCTGGGCGATGGCACGTTGGATACCCATCTGACGCCGAACCCGGTGGCCGGCTCTCTCACCATCGTGCAGGCAAGCGCGCGCTTCGATCACGCCTGCGGGGTCACCGCGGCCCAGGCGGCATACTGCTGGGGCACGAACGACCATGGCCAGCTGGGCGACGGCACCACGACGCCGCGCCTCGCCCCCACGGCGGTGATCCAGTGACCGAGCGCCGCTACAGCGACTCCGAGATCGCGGCGATTTTCCGCGCCGCCGCCGACGGCCCGCAGCTGCCGGAGCGCGAAGTGCCGCGCGAAGAAGGATTGACCCTGACGGAGCTGCAGGCGATCGGCCGCGAGGTCGGGATCGCGCCCGAGGCAGTGGCGCAGGCCGCGCACGGCCTCGACGTGCGGCGCGGCGCCGAGTCCCGCCGCTTTCTCGGCCTCCCGATCGGCGTCGCCCGCACCGTCAACTTGAACCGCCGGCTCTCGGACGCGGAGTGGGAGCGGCTCGTGGTGCAGCTCCGCGAAGTCTTCAACGCCCGCGGCGTCACGCGCTCCGACGGCTCGCTGCGTCAGTGGACCAACGGCAACCTCCAGGTGCTGCTCGAGCCGACCGAGACCGGCCATCGGCTGCGGTTCGGCACGCTGCACGGCGGCGCCAGCGCAATGATCGGTGGCGGGCTGATCGCGCTCGCGGTGGCGGGTATCCTCGCGATCGTCACGTCGATCAATGGAACACTGGGCGGGGCGATGACCGGCATCGGGTTCACCGTGGCGGCGGGGTTGGGGATGATCGCGAGCGGCGCGCTGCGACTGCCGCGTTGGGCAAAGTTGCGCGGGCGTCAGATGGAAGCGATCGCCACCACGGTCGCCCTGCCAAGAGGCTCCACTCCACCAGAGCGACCAGAGTTGCCGCCGCAGGACCACGAAGGCTGAAGGCTACACTCCCGGCAGCGGACTGGTGTGGTCGTTGCGGTCGAGATGCACGAATGCCTCGGCGGCGGCGACGCCGGCCTCGCGCCCGCGCCATGCCGCCATGACCTCGTGGTGCTCGCGCCAAATCCCCCGGCCGTCCTGGCTCACATGCGCGAACAGCGCCGTCTTCTTCTGCTCGACAACCGACGAGATGTCGACGTAGGTGTTCGGGAGGAAGCCCTGCGTCTGGCTGCCGGCGTTGACCTCGAAGAAATACAAACGCGCCGTCGGCAAGTTCATCCAGGCGCGGATCGTGAGGATGCTCGCGACCTGGTGGTCCATGTGGGTGTCGACCGGCCAATGGGTGAAGATGATGTCAGGCTTGGCGGTGGCGAAGAAGCGATGCATCGCGTCGACCTGGGGGTGGTTCAGCTCAGTGGCGCCGTCGATCTGGCCGAAGAACGCCGCGGTCGCGCCGAGGATCTTGCAGGCGGCCAGGCACTCGGCGCTGCGAATCCGCGCCGCCTCGTCGAGTGATTTGCCTTCTATCCCCCGCTCGCCGCGTGTGAGGTACAGAATCGTGACCGCGTGGCCAAGGGCGGCGTAGCGCGCGAGCGTCCCGCCGCACCCCGACTCGGGGTCATCGGGATGCCCCCCTACGCACAACACCGCGAGGGGCGCGGCTCCCGAGTCCCGCTCGGCCCCTGCCAGGGGCAGCGCGGTGGCCCCCGCCACGGCCGCGAGTGATTGCCCGACGAAGCCGCGACGCGTAAGGTCTGACTGGTGCATGGCACCAGTTTGCCGGGATTTCGTCGAACCGCAAGGAGGGCATTCGTGGCCGCGTGGCGGTATGTGATCGTGACCCTGATTCCCGTGGTCGCCGGTGCACAGTCGCCGGTGACACACCGGCGGACCTACGCCAATCCGCTAGACATCGATTACAGGTACAACTTCGAGCAGAAGAATCAGGGGATCTCGTACCGTTCCGGTGCCGATCCCGTCATCGTCGTGCAGCGCGGCGACTACTACCTCTTCGAGACGATCGGCGACGGCTACTGGCGCTCGCACGACCTGGGGACGTGGCAGCACATCACCCCCTCCCGCTGGCCGCTGACCGACGTCGTGGCACCGGCGGTGCTGTCTGTGCGCGACACGATCTATCTCCTGCCGAGCACGACGAGCCCACTGCCGATCCTGATGCTCACCCAGCCCGCCACCGGACGCGTGGATTTCTACAATCGACTGCTGCCCTGGCTCCCGATGGCCCGCGCGCGAGAAGCGGATGTGCTGGCGCAACCCGATTCGGTCCAGCCGGGGCCCTGGGATCCGCAGTTCTTCTACGATCAGGACCGGGACCGCTGGTACCTCTACTGGAACTCGAGCAACGCATACCCGCTGCACGCCATCGAGCTCGACAAGACGCGGCAGCTCGCCTACCAGGGAACGCCCCATTGGCTCTTCGGTCTCGACCCTGTCCACCACGGCTGGGAGCGCTTCGGCCGCGACCACATGGACACGACCATCCATCCCTTCATAGAAGGATCGTGGATGACGAAGCACGACGGGCGCTACTATTTACAGTACGGCGCGCCGGGGACGGAGTACAACGTCTATGCGACCGGCGTCTATACCGCCGACGATCCGTTCGGCCCATTCACGTACGCCCCCTACAACCCCGTCGCCTACAAGCCCGGCGGCTTCGTGCAGGGCGCCGGACACGGCAACACGTTCCAGGACGTCTACGGCAACTGGTGGAACACCGGCACGCCCTGGATCGGCGTGAACTGGAACTTCGAACGCCGCATCGGGCTGCACCCCGCGGGGTTCGACGGCGACGGTCAGTTGTACGTCGATACGCGCTTCGGCGACTTCCCGCATTGGTTACCGAAGAACCCGTGGCACTCGAGCGACGAGCTGTTCACCGGCTGGATGCTGCTGTCGTATCGCAAGACCGTGACCGCGTCGTCGGCACTCGACAGTTTTCCGGCGGCGAACCTCACCGACGAGAATCCGCGCACCTTCTGGGTCGCACGAGCGAATCGACCGGGCGAGTGGGTCACGATCGACCTCGGCCGCGTCTATCAGGTCAAGGCGATTCAAGTGAACTACGCCGATTATCAGTCCGGTCTGTACGGCACGGATAGCACTGTGTACACGAGAATGCGTATTCGGTCATCGGTTGATGGTCACCAATGGAGGACCATTGCCGACCTCTCTCGCGAGACGCGCGACCGGCCCAACGCGTACGTCGAGCTGCCGCGACCGGTACGAGCGCGTTACGTGCGCTACGACCACATCCACGTCGGCGCGGCGCACCTCGCCATCTCGGATATCCGCGTGTTCGGCAACGACTCAGGTGCGGGCCCTGCGACTCCGACGGGGCTGGCCGCCCGGCGCGATGCCGATGAGCGCGACGCGACGATCACCTGGCAACCCGTCCCGGGCGTCGTGGGCTACAACGTCCGCTGGGGCATCGCGCCCGCGAAACTGTACCAGACCTACCAGCGCTTCGCAGACCAGGGCACGACACTGGCCCTACGCGCCCTCACCGTGGGTCAGGCATATTGGGTGGCGATCGAGAGCTTCGACGAACATGGTGTATCGGTGCTCAGCGCGCCGCAGCAGATTCGGTAGGGAGACACGAGGCCACCATGCGTGCGTTGGATGTTGCCGTTCCGATACTACTCCTGATCTCGGGCGGCGCGGCTGATCGAGAGGCGGCACTCAAGGTCCCCCACGCCGGCGCTGCCGACTCCATTCCGCTCCCGGAACACCCGCGTCCCGATTTCCAGCGCGCCGAGTGGCTCAACCTGAACGGCCGTTGGCAATTCGCCTTCGACCCGAAAAATGACGGCGAGCGCGCTGGTTGGCCGAACGGGAACCTGCCTGCGGGACGGGAAATCCTGGTGCCGTTCTCCTGGGGCGCGCCGCTCTCCGGCGTCCCCGACAGCGCCGACATCGGCTGGTACGCCCGGGCGATCACCGTCCCCGAGGCGTGGCGCGCGGCGAGCCGCCGCATCTTTCTGGTGTTCGGCGCGTCCGACTGGCGCACAACCGCGTGGCTCGACGGCACGAAGCTGGGCGAGCACCAGGGCGGCTACACTCCGTTTTCGTTCGAGTTGACCCGGCGCGTGCGGCTGGGAACGCACAAGCTCGTGGTGCGCGTGGACGATTCCCCACACCCGTTCAAGCTGGAAGGGAAGCAGGGCTACGGGAAAGCGCGAGGACTGTGGCAGACGGTCTATCTCGAGGCGCGTGGGCAGGACCCGCTGGAGCTCGTGCACTTCACGCCGCATGCCGACCTCGCCGGCGTCACCGTCGACGCGCAGCTGCGCGAGCCGGCTCCGCGCGACCTCACGCTCCACCTCGAGTTCCCCGGCGTTCCGGGGCCGCTGGTCGTCAACCGCGGCGTGCCGCGCGGCAGTACAACCGTGCATCTCGACGTCGCGCTGCCGAACGCGCATCGCTGGTCGCCGGACGATCCGTTCCTGTACGACGTCGTCGCCAGCGTGAGCGGCTCCGGCGTCCGCGAAGACCGCGTGCAGACCTACTTCGGGATGCGCACGATCGGCGTCGTCGATCTTCCGGGTACCACGATTCCCTACGTCGCGATCAACGGCACCCCCGTCTACCTGCAGCTCGCACTCGACCAGGCGTACGACCGCCAGGGCTACTACACCTTCCCCTCGGACAGCGCGCTGAAGGACGAGATCCTGCGGGCACGCCAGATCGGGCTCAGTGGGCTGCGCGAGCACATCAAGATCGAAGCGCCGCGCAAGCTCTATTGGGCCGACCGGCTCGGCGTCCTCATCATGGCCGACATCCCGAACTGGTGGGGACCGCCCGATTCGGCGGCGTTCGCCGAGCACGAGGTTGCTCTGCGCGGGGCGATCGCGCGCGACTACAACCACCCGGCGGTGTTCTCCTGGGTGCTGTTCAATGAGACGTGGGGCCTCGAGACTCGGGACAGCGGCGGCCAGCACTCGGAGTATCTGCCCGCCACCGAACGCAAGGTTGCGGCGATCTATCATTTGGCGAAATCGCTCGACTCCACGCGTCTCGTAGAAGACAACTCCGTGTGCTGCGGCCGCGGTCACACCGAAACGGATCTTGATTCGTGGCACGAGTACCTCCCCGGCTGGCGCTGGGAGGAGCACGACCAGCGGGTGAGCGACTCGAGCTTCCCCGGCTCGACCTGGAACTTCGAGCGGCCGTGGACCGAGGGGCATCAGCCGATGCTCAACTCGGAGTTCGGCAATGTGTGGGGCTACGACGGGAGCACCGGTGATGTGGACTGGAGCTGGGACTACCACCGCGCGGTCGACGCCTTTCGCCGCCATCCCAAGATCGCCGGGTGGCTCTACACCGAGCACACCGATGTCATCAACGAGTGGAACGGCTACGTGCGCTACGACCGCTCGTGGAAAGAAACGGGGCTGCGCGACGTCGTGGACGGCATGACACTGCGCGACCTGCACGCCCCACTCTATATCGCGGTCGGCGACCCGGAGCTCTCGCGCACGGTACATCCCGGGGAGCACATCGAAGTCCCGCTGTACGCGTCATTCATGAGCGGCAGCACCGCGTTCGGCGACTCGCTCACGCTGAAGGCCGAGCTCACCGGCTGGAACGCGCTCGGGGAGCAGCGCAGCTACGGCACCTGGGTGACGCAGGTTCCTTACCGTCCCTGGATGTCGCAGCCGCTCGCGCCCCTGTCGGTCACGATGCCGGAGGAGCGAGCCGCCCTGGTGCTAGGTGTTCAACTCGAGGATTCCAGCGGGGCCGTGCTGCAGCACAACTTCACGACGTTCGTCGTCGACGCCGACGTGCCGCCCGAGGCGGTGGGGGCGGACGGCCGCCACGTGCGTCTGGCGCACGTGCCCGCGACCGCCGTGCACGACGCGCACTGGTCGCTCAAACAATGGACCGTGTTGGGCGATCACAAGCTGGACGGGGCGGGCAGCGGGTTCTTCGAATACCGGCTTCCCTGGCCGACTGGACTGGATGTGAAGGATGTCGCCGGCGCGACGTTCCTGGTCGAAGCGTCGGCCAAGCGGTTGAACGGCAAGGATCGCGACACCACATCGACCGACAACCAGGACTACATGCGCGGCGGCGGATTTCACGATCCCAGCCGCAACCCGAACAGCTATCCGATGACCGGGACGACGCGGTTCCGCAGCGCCGTCACCGTGCGCATCAACGACCACTCCGCCGGCCGCTGGGATCTCGCCGACGATCCCGCCGACTCGCGTGGCATTCTCAGCTGGCATGCCCAGCCGCACGACGGCCACCTGTATGAAGCCGGCTCGTACGGTCAACTGCTGCGCGTGCCGATTCCTCCCCCCGCGCTCCAGGAGGGCGCGAACCGGCGCGAGCTGATCGTGCGGCTGGACGTCGATGATTCCCTGCCGGGAGGGCTGGCGATCTATGGCGCGCAGTTCGGGCGCTACCCGCTCGACCCCACGGTCGTGTTCGAGCTGCGACAGGCCGGTGTGACCAGGACACCGTTCGGCCGGCTTCCCGATGGACGGCAAGTGGAACAGTTCACGATCACCAACGCGCATGGGCTGGACGTGCGCGTGATTACCTACGGGGGCATCATCACCGCCTTGCGCACACCCGATCGCGCGGGGCACGTGGAAGACATCGTGCTCGGCTTCGACAGCCTTGCGGGGTATGTCGTCGCTTCCCCCTACTTCGGTGCCATCGTCGGCCGTTACGCGAATCGCATCGCCAACGGGGAGTTCGCGCTCGGCGGCAGACGGTACCACCTCGCCCACAACAACGGCCCGAACAGCCTGCATGGCGGGAATCGCGGTTTCGACAAGGTCATCTGGACGGGCGAGCCGTTTCAGAGCGACAGCGGCGTTGGGGTGACGCTGCGGTATACGAGCCTGGACGGCGAGGAAGGCTATCCCGGAACGCTCGCCGCCCGCGTCCGCTACACGCTCACGCCGCACGACGAGCTGATCGTCGATTACGAAGCGACCACCGACAAAGCGACCCCGGTCAACCTGTCACAGCACACCTACTGGAATCTGCGCGGCTCCGCCGACGGCGACATCCTCGATCATCTGCTCACGTTGCACGCATCGGACTACACGCCGGTCGATTCGACGTTGATCCCCACCGGACGGATCGCGCCGGTGGCCGGCACGCCGTTCGATTTCCGGCACGCGACGGCAATCGGGGCGCGCATCGAGCAAACGAACGTGCAGCTCCGCTACGGGCGCGGGTACGATCACAACTGGGTGCTCGACCGCGGCGGCCGAGCGGGCCTCGTGCCCGCCGCCCACCTCGAGGATCCCGAGAGTGGCCGCACGCTCGACATCAGCACGACCGAGCCGGGGATCCAGTTCTACTCCGGCAACTTCCTCGACGGCACGATCACCGGGAAGGGCGGACGGGTGTACGCGCACCGCTATGGGCTTTGCCTCGAGACCCAGCATTTTCCAGACTCGCCCAACCACGCGAACTTCCCCTCGACCATCCTGCGCCCCGGACAGACGTACCACTCGCGCACCGTGTTCGCATTCGGCGTGACGCATTAGGGTGACCGGCGACGCCGTGGTGGGGCCTAGCCCAACCCCGCCGTTGCCTTCACGACAGCCCGCAGCCAAAGCCGTGCTTGCGCGTCTCCGGCCCACAAGGCAGGACCGAGCGGTGAGCCCAGGACGATCAACGTCCCGCGACCACAGCGGAGCCTGAGCGCTACTGGCAATCCGTTCACCCGCGCGATGATCTCCCCCGCCCCGCGCGCGAGCGGCACCACCCTGCTGAAATCGCGGACCTTGGCCGCTACGGGCCAGCTATAGTCGACGTAGGGAATCGCCGATCCGTTGGCCTCGGGCCACAGGTCGACCGGCGACTCGATCCGCACTTGAAAGGCGTCGTGCAACACGGCACGATGCCGGGAGCGGTCCCGCGCGCTGGCGAACCCCGCACCGGATTCGAGAATCACGAGGCCGCCTGCCTCGAGAGAGGCGGTGATCGCCCTGACCGCCGCAGGCGGAATCTCCACTGCCGCCGGCACGATCAGGACAGCGCACGGCGCCAGCGACGACACGTCGGTCTCCTGCGCCCGCCCCTCCATCGCCGCAGCATATCCGGCGAGCGAATCGCGCAACGAGCAGTGCGGGCCCAGATCGAGCACGCGCTGCTCCTTGGCGCCCAGGACCGGAGAGAACCCACGCCCGAGTCGCCACCGCAGTGGGACCGCCACGGCGGCCGAACACTCCAGGAATTGCCGCCGCGTCACACGCACGGTCACAGCCGTCCCGCGATCACTCGATCCATCGCCTGTGCCGTGTCGAAGAACTGTTGATCGGGGGCGTAGCGATAGCGCGCTTCCATTTCCGCCACCAGCCAGCCGTCGTACCCGACCTTGGTGAGCGCGGCGCGGATTGCCGGCCAGTTATTGTCGCCCAGCAGCAGGTTCGTGTAGACGCTCTGATCGCCGCAGCGGCCCCGGTGTTTCAGGACATCCTTCACATGAATCCGGGTGATCCGGGAGCCCAGCATCTCGATCCATTGCTCGGCGAACCCATTGTCGTGGATGTTGCCGACATCGAGGTGGATCCCCACCGCTGGGTGGTTGACGTCGCCCAGAAACTGCCAGAACTCGCGCGGGCTCATCAGAAACCGTTGTTCGGCGTTGCAGTTCTCGCACCCGATGCGCACGCCCGCCTGTTTGGCCGTGTCACCGAGTGGCTTGAGGGCTTCGACCGAGCGTTGATACACTTCGTTGTAGGGCACCTCCTCGGTCACGAGGCCCGCGACGACGAGCACCGCGTCGGCGCCGAGCAGCGCGGCGGTCTCGATTTGCCGTTCGACGATGCGCGCGGCGTGGGCGCGAACGGTGGGGTCGCGTGCCGAGAGCGGCGAGCGCCAATGCAGCCCCGTCGAGACGTTGGACACGACGAGCCCGGCGCTTTCGACCGCGCGTCGCAGCGCGCGTACGTCGGCGTCGCTGGTGCTCATCTGGAACCACGGCATGTCGCCCAGCCACAGCTCGATGCCGTCGTATCCGGCCCGCTTGACGAGCTCGAGCCCCTGCGCGAAGCCCCAGTCCTTCGGAAACATGTTGTCCCCGATGGACTTCTTCATTGCGGCGTATCCAGCGGGTGCGAGCTCCGCTCGAAGAACTCGTGCTGCAGCCGCAAGCTCGTCTCGTCCGCTTTGACGGCGCGGATCGATTGCACGACGGCGGCGATCCAGGTCTTCGCCTCGAAATCGCCGAGCTCGCGCGACGCCGCCGCGCCGTCGCCGGCATAGTGGTTGGGGAACCGGGCGTACCACCAGATGCCAGTGTAGAGCCCGTCGGGCAAGGACGACAAGCGGCCCTGGTCCGCACCCGACTCCTGCGGCGCCCGATCGAGGTGCACGAGGTCGGGCCGGGCGATCAGGCTCACCGACGACTCCCGCTCGCCGGCGTGCATATCCGTCGACGCGTCGGTCTTCGGCTTGGGACCGCCCGGCGCGGTGCGTGCGATGCCCTGCACGTAGACGACGTAATCATGCGGGGTGTCGAGCTGCGACTGGGCGAAGTACGGCAACAGGCTGTTGTTGCCACCGTGCCCGTTCACAATGATGATTTTCTTGCAGCCATTGCGGGCCATCTCGTCCGTCGTCTCCTGCAACAGCTCGAGCTGCAAGCGGCGGCTGTAGGCGACCGTCCCCGGCTGGTGCTTCGCTTCGAAGATCTGGCCGAAGTAGTAGTCGGGAAACACGATGGCGTATTCCTCTTGCGCGGCAGCGAGCGCCACGTAGCGCACGTTGAGCAGGTCGTTTCCCAGCGGGAGATGCGGGCCATGCTTTTCCAGGATGCCGAATGGCAGCAGACAAGTGCCCTGCGCTTTGGCGATGCCGGCCTTGAAGTCCGCCGCCGTCAGCTCCTCCCAATGCACCGAGAGGGCGCTCGGAGCCGAGTTGGGCGGTGGCGCGGGCTTGGCAGGCTGTGCCTGCGACCACAGGATAGATGCACCGAGGACGTTGAGGGACAGCAGCAGTGGCTTGTGCACGAGTCCTCCCATTGAGTGGAGAGCTATGACGCTCATTGTATTTCTGCGAGGTGTCAATGTGGGCGGACACCGGACGTTTCGCCCCAGTGTCCTTGCCCGTACGCTGCGCCGCTTCGATGTCGTGAATGTGGGAGCCGCCGGTACGTTCGTGGTTCGTAAACCGGGCTCGCGCACGAAGCTCACCGCGGCCCTGCGACGCGCGCTGCCCTTCGAAACCCTCGTGGCAATGTGCGAAGCCCGTGAGCTGCTCCGGCTGGAAGCAGAGCAACCGTTCGGCCGTGCCCCCGCCCGCCCGGATGTGGTGCGATTCGTGAGCGTCCTGATAAATCCCGGCCGTGTCCAGACCCCGCTTCCCATCACCCTGCCCTCACGCGGCAAATGGCTCGTGCGGGTCATCGCGGCGAAGCGGCGCTTCGTCCTCGGCATGTACCGCCGGCACATGAAGACGATCGGCCATCTCGGCCGGCTCGACAAGCTGTTCGGTGTGCCCGCCACAACGCGCAATTGGAACACGATCGTGGCAATTACTCGGATTTTGAAAGCCTAGCGGCGCAACGGTCCCCAACGCAGCGTTCGAAGTGTTCGGATTCCCTCGGACCATCGGCTGACTCCGGGGTGAGCCACCGAGGACCGGCAGGACGAGAGGAGAATCTGGTGGAAATCAAGAAATCCGGCTCACAGCCCTCGAGCAGGGGACCCGCCGAGTGGTTCAGCGGCACGGTCCGCATCGATCCGCTGTTCCAGGCCCCAGCACCGGCTCGCGCGGCTGGCGCCAGCGTCACGTTCGAGCCCGGCGCACGGGCCGCCTGGCACACCCACCCGCTTGGCCAGACGCTGATCGTGACGGCCGGCGTGGGCCGCGTGCAGCGCTGGGGCGGGCCGATCGAAGAGAT
This sequence comes from Gemmatimonadales bacterium, assembly GCA_035718325.1. Classification (GTDB taxonomy): domain Bacteria; phylum Gemmatimonadota; class Gemmatimonadetes; order Gemmatimonadales; family GWC2-71-9; genus DASTHG01. The sequence goes on from DASTHG010000439.1 coordinate 23,929, forward strand.
TCGGCCGGGCGACGTCGTCTGGATACCGCCGGGTGAGAAACACTGGCATGGAGCCGCGCCGACGACCGCCATGACGCATATCGCCGTGCACGAGTTCAAGGACGGCAAGGCAGTGGAGTGGTTGGAGAAAGTCAGCGACGAACAGTACCAGGGTCGATAGGAGCGCCTCAATGCAACGACGGAAACTCGGACGCAGCGGTCTGGAAGTCTCTGCCCTCGGCCTCGGCTGCATGGGCATGAGCTACTCGTACCCTCCGTTCCCGGAGAAACGGGAAATGATCGCGCTGCTGCGCTCGGCGGTGGAGCGCGGCATCACATTTTTCGACACCGCGGAAGCATACGGCCCGTTCATCAATGAGGAGCTGGTGGGCGAAGCCCTCGCGCCTCTCCGTGAACAGGTCGTGATCGCCACTAAGTTCGGGTTCAATCTCGACCCCAAGTTCGACCCGAAGACCTCGCCCGCACTCGACAGCCGGCCGGAGCATATCAAGCAAGTCGCCGAGGCGTCGCTCAAACGACTCAAGATCGACGCGATCGATCTTTTCTATCAGCACCGTGTCGATCCCAACGTGCCCATCGAAGACGTGGCGGGAGCGGTGCAGGATCTGATTCGAGAAGGCAAGGTGAAGCACTTCGGCCTCTCCGAAGCCGGAGCGCGGACGATCCGGCGCGCCCACGCGGTGCAACCGGTTGCGGCGTTGCAGAGCGAGTACTCGCTGTGGACGAGACAACCCGAAGCGGAGATCCTGCCGACACTCGAGGAGCTGGGCATCGGCTTCGTGCCGTTCAGCCCCCTCGGGAAGGGCTTCCTCACCGGGAAAATCGACGCCAACACCACCTTCCAGAGCTCGGACTTCCGCCAGACGCTGCCCCGCTTTACGCCGGACGCTCGCAAGGCGAACCAGACCCTGGTCGATTTCCTGGGCAGGATCGGCCAACGCAAGCAGGCGACTCCAGCCCAGATCGCGCTCGCCTGGCTGTTGGCGCAGAAACCGTGGATCGTTCCCATCCCCGGCACCACGAAGCTCACACGCCTGGAAGAGAACATCGGCGCGGCTGCCGTTGACCTGGGCCCTGCGGATCTGCGCGACATCGAGAGCGCGGCGTCGCAGATTACCGTGCAGGGCGCGCGCTACCCGGACAAACTCGAGAAGCTGACCGGTCTCTAGGCATGCGCATCGGCATCCTCGGTTCCGGCCTGATGGGCGGTAAGCTCGGAACGCTGTTCGCGCGGGCCGGACACGACGTGGTCTTCAGCTATGCTCGCAGCGAGCAGAAGCTGAAGCAGCTCGCCAAGGACGCGAGGCGTAATGCGCACGCCGGCACGCCCGCCGCGGCGGCGCGCGACGCCGACGCGCTCCTGTTGGCGGTCCACTGGTCCCGAGTCGACGACGTTCTGAAACAGGCCGGGGACGTGTCGGGCAGGGTCATCGTCACCTGCTCGCTCCCGATGAATGCCGACGACACGGATCTCGTGATCGCGCACACCTCGTCCGGCGCCGAAGCGCTGGCGCAGAAGGTCCCCAACGCGCAGGTCGTCTCGGCGTTCGGGACGGTGCCGAGTGAGGTGCTGTTCGACGTGTACGCCGGTCGGCGCAAAGCCAAGCGGCCGAATCTGGTGTACTGCGGCGACGACCGGCACGCGAAGAAGGTGGCCGCCCGCTTGATTTCGGACATCGGCTTCGATCCCGTGGACGCCGGTCCATTGCGCATGGCGCGGTCCCTGGAGCCGTTCACGCTCTTGATCGCGCAGCTCGCCTATGAGACGAAGGGAGGTCCGGCGCTCGCCTACCGGTTCGAGCGGTACTAGCTTGCGAAAGCCTCCTTCCCTCAGGAGTCGCCGCCATGCCCGAGTTCACGCTCTCCGTCAATGGCCAATCCCACACCGTCAACGTTCCCGGCGACATGCCGCTGCTCTGGGTGCTGCGCGACACGCTGGGTCTCACAGGGACGAAGTACGGTTGTGGGATCGCGCAGTGCGGTGCCTGCACCGTGCACCTTGCCGGCGCAGCAACGCGGTCGTGCGTGACGCCCGTTGCCGCCGTCGGCGCTCGGCCCGTCACCACGATCGAGGGGCTGTCCCCCGACGGCGGTCATCCGGTGCAACGCGCCTGGATCGCCGAAGACGTTCCCCAATGCGGCTACTGCCAGTCCGGCCAGGTCATGACGGCAGCCGCGCTGCTCGCCGCGCATCCCCATCCCGGCGATGCCGATATCGATGCCGCGATGACGAACATTTGCCGCTGCGGGACATACCAGCGCATCCGCCGCGCGGTCCACCGCGCGGCTGGGGGGGTGTAACATGGCCCGCGCGACACAAACCCGCCGCGAGTTTCTCGAGACCACCGCCGCCATCGGGACGTCGCTGGTCATCGGATTCCAGTTGCCTGCCGCCGGCCGCCGCCGCGTGGCGTCCTTCAAACCCAATGCCTGGCTCGAGGTCCAACCCGACGGAACGGTGAACATCTGGACCGGCCGCTCGGAAATGGGACAGGGCGTCCGCACGGCGATGCCGATGATCGTGGCCGAGGAGCTGGACGCCGACTGGCAGACCGTGCACGTCATCCAGGCGGACGCCGATCCGGCATACGGCGATCAGATGACGGTGGGGAGCCGCAGCGTCCAGACCGGATGGGACCCACTGCGTCATGCCGGCGCCGCCGCACGAGAGATGTTGATCTCGGCTGCGGCACTCACCTGGGGCGTGCCGCCCGCGGAATGCCACGCCGAGCGGGGTGTCGTGCGGCACGCGTCGAGCGGACGCAGCCTCGGGTATGGACAGCTCACGGAGCGCGCTGCGACACTCTCCGTTCCCGCAAACCCGCGGCTCAAGTCGCCGGCTGAGTATCGCATTCTCGGCACGCACGTGCCGCGGGTGGATACGCCGGCCAAGGTCACGGGACGAGCGCAGTACGGGATCGACGTGCGCGTACCTGGGATGGTGTTCGCGGCGGTCGCACGCTGTCCCGTGTTCGGAGGCCACGTCACGTCGTTCGACTGGGCGGCGGCTCGTACCCTACCCGGCGTGACCGGAGTGCAACAGATCTCGCGCGGGGTGGCGGTCGTCGCCGACAACACCTGGGCGGCGTTCCAGGGGAAGCGGGCGCTCCGGGTCCAATGGGATGAGGGCACGAACGCGCGCTGGTCGAGTCAGAGCATCCACGACGCCTTCGTCGCCGCAGCATCGCGACCGGGCGAGGCGGTGCGCACGACCGGCGACGTCACTGCCGCACTCGGCGGCGCGGCGCACACCCTCGACGCGATCTACGACGCGCCGTATCTCGCTCACGCCTGCATGGAGCCGATGAACTGCACCGCCCAGGTGACAGCCGGGAAAGCGGAGATCTGGGCGCCCACGCAGAACCCGCAGGGCATCCAGCGCGAGGCCGCGCGGCTGCTCGGTATTGGACCCGAAGCAGTGACGGTCCACGTGACCTACATGGGCGGCGGGTTCGGCCGTCGTGGTGGGCCAACGGATTATGCGACCGAGGCGGTCGAGCTCGCCCAGAAGCTGGGCAAACCGGTGCAGGTCGTGTGGACGCGCGAGGACGACATCCAGAACGGCGTATTCCGGCCTGCGACCTACAACGTGCTCCGTGCCGGCCTGGACGCAGCCGGTCGGCCCGTGGCGTGGAGCCACACGCTCGTGGGGCCGGACGGACCGTCGTTCATGATCACCCGCGGCGCCGATGAGTTGATCTACTCTATTCCCAACTTCCGGCTCACACGGGTGAAGGAAGATCCCGGCATTCCGGTCGCGCCGTGGCGCGGCGTGGGTCCTTCCCAGAATGGCTTCATCGTCGAGAGCTTCGTCGACGAGCTGGCCCACGCGGCGGGCAAGGATCCCTACGACTATCGGCGTACGCTTGTGGCCAGCCAGCCGCGGCTGGTCGCGGTGCTGGACCGCGCCGCAGAGCGGGCCGGCTGGCGCTCACCGCCGCCGGCGGGCCGGCACCGCGGCCTCGCGTTATGGCAGTTCGGGGATACGTATGTCGCAGAGGTGGCGGAGGTTTCCGTGCAGCCGGACGGCTTGCCCCGGGTGCACCGCGTCGTCTGCGCCATCGACTGCGGTATCGTCATCAATCCCGACACGGTCGAAGCGCAGTGCCAGAGCAATATCGTGTACGGTCTGACCGCCACGCTGTACGGCGAGATCGGGATCGACCGCGGCCGAGTCGTGCAGAGCAACTTCAACGACTACCCGATGCTGCGACTGGCGCAGATGCCGGAGGTGGAGGTGATCATCGTGCCCAGCGATGCCGCACCGGGAGGGATCGGCGAGGCGGCGCTTCCGGCGATCGCCCCCGCGGTGTGCAACGCGATGTTCGCCGCCACCGGTACACGCATCCGGCGACTCCCGATCGCCCACGGAGGGTGAGCCAGGACCAGTCTGTTAGACGCTGAGCCAGTAGCTGAACTTGACCAAGAGGACGTTGGTCGGACGGTCGAGCAGCAGCTGGCGGTCGAAGTCGCGCCCCACGTCGAAGCTGGGGTCGTTGAAAAACCCCGAGCGGCGCTGCGTCCAGACCACGAACAACGTCGATCCCGGCCGGTACTCCCAGCGCAGCACGGCATTGATGTTGAGCGACCGCACTCTGAAATCGGGGTTGGAAATGGTGAATGAGTCGGCGGGCTGGGCGCCGTCGGGATGCACGGTATACGTGGCGCTCGCGGAGTCGTAGCCGATCGTCGTGCCCGCCGCCTGACCATACGTATTGAACTGGTAGCTCCGGGGCTTGGCCAGCTCCTTGAAGCCGGAGTAGGCGCCGGCAAAGGCGA
>DASTHG010000440.1:0-6342 GCA_035718325.1 Gemmatimonadales bacterium
CGACTACGCGCTGGTGCGACCGACGTGGATGCCGGCGGCGCTCACCGAAGGGGCGTTCATGATGATGCCCGACCAGGAGGCGGTACTGGCGAGCGACGTAGGGCAGCAACGCTACGCCGAGGGGCTGTTCAAAGGGATCGTGGACTTCCTGCTTGAGCGCGCACGAGACGAGGTCGCGACGCCGCGTTAATCCCGCGCTTGAAAGCGCGGCTCGGCGCTGGCGCGACGGGCCCTGAAGGGCGTGCAAGTTTGCGTCTTTCAAGACGCGTCGCGTAAGCGCCGAGCCGCGGCTTCAGCCGCGGAATCGAAGGCGGTAGAGGTCAACCTCGTCCGCCTTCTACCGCCTTCTACCGCCCTCTGGCAGCACTTCATCGAATCGTAACGAATCCCCACCGCAGGGCTCAGGTATAATGAAAGAATCCATGCTCCGCGCCTTCCTTCGACATACCGCCCTCGCCGCGGTGTTGTGCGGCATCGGCGGACGTGTCGCCCGGGCTCAGGCGCCGGCGGAGCGGGCCGACCTGGAGCGGCTGCGCGACTCGTTGGGCACGGCGGCCGACTCGCTGTCGCTCAAGCGGCTCGAGGCGGCCACGATCGAAGTCGCCAAACGCGACCGCGACAACCCGTTGATCCACCTTCGCCTCGGCTTCATCGCGTACCGCCTCGGAGAAATCGCGAAATCGAAGCCGCACTACGACGATGCCGCGGGAGAATTTGAATGGGCGTCGGATCTCAAACCTGACTGGCCTTATCCCTGGTATGGTCTGGGACTGGCGGAGCTCGCGCAGGGTGAGAATTCCTCGATCGCGATCGAGAACCTGCGTCAGCAGCTCGGTCTCGACTACCTGTCCAAGGCGGCGCGCGCCTTCGCGCACGCGACGCAAGTCGACCCGAGCTTCGCCTTCGCCGCCGTCGATCTCGTCAACGCCGCGCTGACTCAGCGCATCAAGCCGCGGCTCGAGGTCGCGCTGCAGTCGATCCGGCTCGCCGCGGCCTCGCCGGCGGGAGCCAATCCCCCCGTGCAGCTGGCGCGCGGCCGCGTAGAGCGCGAGATGGGCGAAGTCGATTCGGCACTGGCCGCGTTCCGCGCGTTCCTGACCGTCGGCGGCGACTCCGGGATCGGGTTGTTCGAGCTGGCGCGCACCGAGTTTTTCGCCAACGCGACGCAGGCCGCGGAGTCGAGCTACTACGCCGGCGCCCGCATCGCCGCGATCGCGAGCGCGCGCGCGTTGTACCGCGGCGACGTGGCGCTGCTGGCCGATTCCAACGAGCTCCGGGACTACGATGCGCAGCCCGACGGGCGCGCGCGCGCGGCCTGGCTGGCGCGCTTCTGGGATCAGCGTGACGTCGTGGAAGCGCGCGACCCGGGAGAACGGCTCGCCGAGCACAACCGCCGCTGGCTCTACGCCCACCGCAACTTCCGGCTGGTGAGCCGCCATCGCCACTACGACATCACCGAGGTGTACCGCTCGTCGCAGGCGGAGTTCGACGACCGCGGCATCATCTACCTGCGCCACGGCGAGCCGGACCAGCGCGCGACGTTTCCCTCCGATCTCAACCGCATCGAGCCCAACGTGAGCTGGCTGTATCACCGGCCGTCGGGCGACGTCGTCTTCAACTTCGTGGCGCGCGACGACGCCTCCGACTACAAGCTGGTCGAGAGCCTCGTCGACGCCATGGGATTCCGCGAGGCGGTGCTGTCAGCGGGCCACCCCGACCCGAGCGTGATCGATCTCTACGCGTCGCGCGAGCAGTTCGGCGGCACCTACGCGCGCGTCGCACACGGCGGCAGCATGGCCGGCGCGGCCCTCGCCGACGAGCGCTCGGTGGGCCGGCACGACATCGTCTCCGGGACGACGACCGACACCTACGAGCAGCGCTTTCCCGTGACACTCAACGTCGTGGTCTCGGACTTCGTGGTCGGAGCGGGACCGACTGACGCAGGCATCCTCAGCGACTCTCAACGCGCGACCGCAGGTGCAGGAGGCGATGGCGTCACCGACCGCCCGTCCGCCCGTCAGCCCGTCCGCCAGGCACTTCACGTCGTTTTCGCCATCCCCGCCGACCGGCTTTCCGCCGAGCCCGGCGGCGAGGGGGTGCTCTACCCGCTGCACTTCCGGCTGCTCGTCACCGATCTGCACGACAGCCTGGTCGCCCGTCTCGACACGCTGCGCGTCTTCACGGCGCACCAGGCGCTGCATGCGCCGAGCTATCTCAGCGGCCGGCTCAGCGTGCCGGTCCCCGCGGGCGCGCTCCGCTACCGGCTGCTCATCGCGACGACCGATCAGCTGGCGGGGCAGCTCGTGGTGCGCGACTCGATGCGCGTGCCGGCGCTCGACGGACGGTCCTACGTATCGAGCGACGTGGTCATGGGTCGCGCGGGCGGCGGGCTCGTCTGGCTGGCCCGCCACGCCGTGGGCGATTCGACCGCCGTCGACAGCGTGCTGCTCAACCCGCTCGACCGCTACCCGACCGGGAGCGTCGTGGAGCTGTACTTCGAGGTGTACGGGCTCGCCCCGGGCCAGACCTACCACACCGAGGTGCGCGTGGAGCGCCAGGGCGGGCGCTCGATCCTGGGGTGGGTCGGCGGGTTGTTCGGCGGGCACCACGCGCCGGCGCTGCTGGCGTTCGACGCCACCGCCGACGGTGCGGTGACGCGGGTGCATCGCGGCATCAGTCTGAAAGACGTCCCGACGGGGAACTACGTGCTGACGTTGACGCTCACCGATCCGGCGTCGTCCCATCGTATCATCCAACGACAGTCGCTGCAGGTTGTTTCCGCCCAGTAAGTTGACACGCTCGCGCGCGATTCCATAACTTATCGGGATTGTACTGCCCCCACTGCGGCGCCCAAAACGACGAAGCCTTCAAGTTCTGTAAGACTTGCGGCGCCGATCTTTCCACGTCGGTACCGCTCGCCAGCGCCGCCCCCGAAGAGCCCTCCGAAACCGACCTGGTTCGCGCCGAGCTGAAGGACGAGTACGAGATCCTGAAGGAGCTGGGCCGCGGCGGCATGGCGATCGTGTTTCACGCCAAAGAGCGATTGCTGGATCGCGAAGTCGCGCTGAAGGTCCTGCCGTTCTCGCTGTCGTTCGACAAGGAGTTCGTGGAGCGCTTCATGCGTGAAGCGCGCACCGCGGCGAAGCTCGAGCACCCCAACATCGTCCCCATCTACCGCGTCGGAAAATCGGGACGGGTGACGTACTTCACGATGAAGTACCTGCGCGGCAAGCCGCTGTCGGCGCTGCTCGCTTCGCGCGGCGCGCTGCCGCCGCCCGTGATCCGCCAGATCCTGGTGCAGGTCGCGCGCGCCCTCGCCTACGCCTACCGCACCAACGGCACCGTGCACCGCGATATCAAGCCCGACAACATCATGTTCGATGAGCACGGGCAGGCCATGGTCGCGGACTTCGGGATCGCCAAGGCCGGCACCGGCTCAAAGCTCACCGGCACCGGGATGGCGATCGGCACGCCGCACTACATGAGCCCGGAGCAGGCGCGCGCTCAGGAGCTCAAGGGCACGAGCGACATCTACTCGCTCGGCGTGGTCGCCTATCAGTGCCTCACCGGCATGGTGCCGTACGACGGCGAGGATTCGTTCTCGATCGGCTACAAGCACATCATGGAGCCGCTGCCGGTCCCGCCGCTCGAGACGCAGGACCAGATCGACCTGTTCGAGATCGTGAAGAAAATGATGGCGAAGCTCCCGGAGGAGCGCTTCCAGACCGCCGACGAGCTGGCGGAGGTCCTGGAGAGCGGGGCGGGGTACGTCGCCACCGGCATCACCTCCGCGCAGACGCGCGCCATCCCGTCGCTCGCGTTTCCCAAACTGTCGACCGCGCCCACGACGCCGTTGCCGCGGATCAGCGCCAACGCCGGGTTGCCGCCGCTCCCGGCGGCACGCAAGCAGCGCTCGACCTTGGCGGCGTTGCTCATCTGGGTGCTCGTGGTGGGTGGGATCCTGGGCGGCGGCGGGTACTTCGCCTACAAGAAGGGGCTGATCTTCGCGCACGGCGTCGCCCCCGACTCGGTGGCCGCCGTGCACGATACTACGCTGCTCGCCGACAGCACCGCGCGGGCCGATTCGGCACCGCATGCCGTCGCCGATTCGGCGACGCGCGGCGGCACCACCGTCGCCCCCGGCACGCCGGGGCGCCTGGTGCTGCTCGGCACGATCCCCGACGGGGCGCAGGTGACGGTGGACCGGCAGCCGGTGAAGGGCACGTCGCTCGAGCTGCCGCCGGGGACGCATAAGCTCGCGGTGCAGGCCGACGGCTGGAGGCCGCTCGAACGGTCGGTGCTGATCAATCCCGGGAGCATGACGTCAGTGACGGTCGAGCTGCAGCGCCCGACCGTCGTGGGTGGCACCGGCTCGAACAGTGCCGGGGCGGTCACGTGCGACACCTACGGGCCGACCTACAACCGCGACGGCTCCTGCTTCGACACCCGTCCCGCGCCGCTCATGGCGCCGCGCGTGCCCCTCCCCGCGGGCACGACCGATACGCCGCGCCTGGTGATCGTGCTGGTGCACGTCTCCCAGGACGGTTCCACCGTCGACGCGCGCGTGCTGACACCCTCCAACGACACCGCGTTCACCTCGCTGGCCCTCGAGTTCGCCAGGCAGCTCAAATGGACACCGGCCCAGAAGGACGGCGAGCCGGTCGACGCCTGGACCCAGCAGCAGATCCTGCCGTCGCGCCAGTAGGAAACGGCGGAAACTCCATCTCTGCTTCGCTCCCGTTGATCCGTGCGCTAAAGCGCCGGCTCGGCGACGACGCTGCGCCCTTACAGGGCGCTCGCTCCGGCCGAGCCGGGGTTTCAACCCACGGTTCTTCGGCAATCTCGTAATGCGTATCGATCCCCGGAGCTTCATCGCACCCGGCGCGTGGGTCATGGGCGACGTCACGCTGGAAGCCCTTGCGAGCGTATGGTACGGCTGCGTGCTGCGCGGCGATATGGATCGCATCGTGATCGGCGCCCAGACGAACATTCAGGACGGTACGATTGTCCACGTCGACGCCGGCCTCCCCGCGCTGATCGGTGCGCGCGTCGGGGTAGGGCACCGTGCCATTCTGCACGGCTGCGTGGTGGAAGACGAATGCCTCGTCGGGATGGGAAGCATTCTGCTCAACGGGGTACGCATCGGGACGGGGAGCGTGGTGGCAGCGGGGGCGGTGGTGCGGGAAGGGATGGTGGTGCCGCCGGGCTCGCTCGTGATGGGCGTGCCGGCCCGCGTGGTCCGGCCGGTGGACGACACGCTGCGCGCGCGGATTCGTGAGACGTGGCAGCACTATGTAACGGAAGCGGAGCGGCACCGTGCCGGGAACTTCCCGCCCGCCAGAACAGGTTTGTGATGTGGAAACACGAGAATCGACGAAGCGACGGCGCTATCCCAAAAACTTGCCCGGGCAAGATGACATGCCTACCTTGCCCTTCCGCGTCTTCAGAAGACCTGCGGTCGTTTCGTTCAGAGCACACTGGGTGGGTGGGTTCTTCGCTGAGGTCTGATGTCAGCCGTCTGACGTCAGTCATCAGGCATCGGACTTTGGAAGAGCGCATGACGCCCATTGCAACCACGAGGGTTCGCCCGTCATGACAACACGCCGCAAGGGAACGCTCGACCTCAGTGCCAACGCGCTCACCGTCCTCGAGCGCCGCTACCTCGTAAAAGATGACCAGGGCAAGCCGGCGGAGCGGGCCGAAGACCTGTTCTGGCGCGTGGCGCGCACCATCGCTGCCCCCGACAAGACGTACGGGGCTTCCGACAAGGCCGTCGAAGCGCTCGCCGAAGCGTTCTTCGAGCTGATGGCGACGCGCGTCTGGATGCCCAACTCGCCCACCCTGATGAACGCCGGCCGGCCGCTGGGCCAGCTGTCGGCGTGCTTCGTCCTTCCCGTGGACGACGCCCTCTCCAACGGCAAGAGCGGCATCTACGACACGCTGCGCGCCATGGCGCTGGTGCACCAGTCGGGCGGCGGCACCGGCTTCGCGTTCAGCCGTCTGCGCCCCCAGAACGACGTGGTGCGCTCCACCATGGGGGTCGCCTCGGGTCCCGTCTCGTTCATGAAGCTGTACGATGCGTCGACCGACGTCGTGAAGCAGGGCGGGACGCGACGCGGCGCCAACATGGGCATCCTGCGCGTCGACCACCCCGACATCCTCGATTTCATCACCTGCAAGGACGACCTCACCCAGGTGACGAATTTCAACATCTCGGTGGCGGTCACCGATGCGTTCATGGAGGCCGTCGCCGCGGGCCGTTCCTACGACCTGATCCATCCCCGCACGCACCAGGCGGTGGGCCAGCTCGACGCCCGCCTTGTGTTTCGGAAGATCGTGCAC
>DASTHG010000441.1:0-18325 GCA_035718325.1 Gemmatimonadales bacterium
GAGCGCCGCGAGCGTGGCGAAATTCGTCCGCGGCGACCGCGACCTCGCCTGCCGCTACCGCAACACCTTCGGCGCCGCGCCCGGATCGGACGACGAGAAAATCCTCGTCGACGCAGCCAAGGCGCTCGCCGCCTTCCTGGAAACGCTGGTGAGCGGCCGGACGGCGTTCGACGACTTCCGCGACGCGCTCGCGCGCGGCGACCGTACCGCGATGGCAAAGTATCCCGAAGCCGCGCAGCGCGGGTTGAAGATCTTCGTCGGCAAAGGCGCCTGCGATACCTGCCACGTCGGCTCTGCGTTCACCAGCGGCGAGTTCCACAACACCGGCAGCGCCCGGACGGGACAAGTCGATCCCGGCCGGTACGGCGGGATCAAGAAACTGCTCGGCGACCGCATGAACCTGCTCGGGCCGTACAACGACGACCCCAAACGCTCGACCGCGATCGCCACTCAACACATCTCGCTTGAGCAGCGCGACTTCGGCGAATTCAAAGTGCCGTCGCTTCGCAACCTCGAGTCGAGCATGCCCTACATGCACAACGGCAGCCTCGCCACCCTGCGCGACGTCGTCAAGCACTACTCGGAGATGAACCCCGACCGGCTGCACTCCGGCGGCGAGGCGATCCTGAAGCCGCTGCACCTGACCGAGGGAGAAACCGCGGACGTCGTCGCGTTCCTCGAGACACTGTCCGACGGCGGCGGTCAGTACAAGCGACGTCCGTTTCCTGAGGATTGCCGCTAGGGGTCCCACAGCCATGACGCAGCCCAACGGCGAACTTCGTTTTGGGCACAAAGAGTCCATGATGGCTAACCTCACAGCCCGCCTGCACGTCCGAGTGATCGCCTTGGCGACGTTCCTCGCCGCCTCCGGCGCGCTCCACGCCCAATACCCCTCGAAGCCGATATCGCTCGTCGTGCCGTTCAGTCCGGGCAGCGACGCCGATCTGGCGGGCCGCAATCTCGCCGAGCACGCGGCGAGGTACCTGAACGGTCATCCGGTCGTCGTGGTGAATCAGCCGGGCGCGTCGGGAGCGATTGGCACGCTGGCGGTGCGCAACGCGCCGGCGGACGGCTACACGCTGCTGCTGGCGCGCATCGCCTCGCAGGTGATTCTGCCGGCGATGGACGCGAAGACGCCGTATCAGTGGAGCGATTTCACGCTGCTCTCGGTGCTCGAGGTGAATCCGTACGTGTGCGCCGTGAAGGCCGACGCGCCCTACCTGTCGATGAAGGAGCTGACCGGCGACGTCGCGAAGCACCCCGGCGCGCTCAATTTCGGCACCGTCGGCGCGGGCACGATACAGAGCTTCGGGCCGCAGTATCTGTTCTCGCTCCTCGGGCTGCCGAAGGACGCCGCCGTCGGCGTCCCGTACAAGGGCTCGGGCGATCTCACGGCCGCACTGCTCGGCGGCCAGGTGCAGTTCGCCTGCAGCAATCTCGGCGCGCTCCTGCCGCATCTCAAATCCGGGGCGCTGCGGGCCCTGATGACGACGACGCGCGAGCGCCTTCCGGAGCTCCCCGAGGCACCGACCGCGCGCGCCCTGGGCTGGCCCGCGATGGAGAAGCTCGCCGCGTGGTCGGCGCTGGCGGGCCCGCCGCGGCTGCCGAAGGCAGTGGTCGAGCGCTGGACCGGCGTGCTCGCGAAGCTCGCGCGCGACAAGGATTGGATCGTCCGCAACGAGAAGCTGGGCGGCATTCCGGCGATCCGCTCGCCGGCCAGGACCGAGGCCTTCGTGCGCGAGCAGTACCGGCTCTACGAGCAGCTCGCGCTTCGCGCCGGCTTGCGCTCCCGGTAGTTCTTCAAACCCAGCCTCACTTCATGAACCCCGGCAGGAAGGTCGCGAGCTGCGGCCAGGCGACGACGATCGCGAGCAGCGCGATCAACGCGACGTTGAACGGGATCACGCCGCGGAACACCGTTCCGATGGAAATGTTCCGCAAGAGGTTCTTCACCACGAAGATGTTCATCCCCACCGGCGGGCTGATGAGCCCGATCTGCACGACGATGACGATGACGATGCCGAACCACACCGGGTCGTAGCCGAGCGCGGTCACCACCGGGAAGAACAGCGGCACCGTCAGCAGGATCATCGACAGCTCCTCCATCGCCGTACCGAGCACGACGTAGATGACGCAGATCGCGGCGACGGCCATCCACGGCGTGTCCTTGAAGCGCAGCGCGAAGTCCTTGAGGTCCGCCGGCATGCTGGTGTAGTTGATGAAGTTCGCGAAGATCAGCGCGCCGATCAGGATCATGAACAGCATCGACGTGGTGCGGACGCTCTCGATCAACACCTCGACGAACACCTTCCACGGGAGCGCGCGGCGCGCGAGCGCGAAGGCGAAGGCGCCGCCCGCGCCGATGCCCGCGCCCTCGTTCGCGGTGAAGAAGCCCGCGTAGATGCCGCCGATCACCAGCACGAACAGCGCGACGACCGCCCACACGTGCTTCAGCGCCTCGAGCCGCGCCGCCCAGCCGCTGCGCTCGCCCGGCGGGCCGGCCTTGGGATCGCGCCAGGTCATCCACTCGACCGCGAGGCACAAGAGCGCCGTTGCGACCAGGCCGGGGAGGATGCCCGCGATGAACAGCTTGCCGATGTTGGTCTCGGTCATGATCCCGTAGATCACCATGATGGTCGAGGGCGGGATCAGGATGCCGAGCGTGCCGCCCGCGGCGATCGACCCCGCGGCGAGCACGTCCTTGTAGCCGTACTTGCGCATCGGCGGGTACGAGACCTTGCTGAAGGTCGCCGCGGTGGCGATCGAGGAGCCGCAGATCGCTCCGAAGCCCGCGCACGCGACGATCGTCGACATCGCGAGGCCCCCGCGCCGGTGGCCGAGGAAGGTGTACGCGGCGTGGTACAGCTCCTCCGACATGCGCGCGCGCACCACGAAATTGCCCATGAGGATGAACAGCGGGATCACCGAGAGCGTATACGCGAGCCCGGTCTCGTACGTGGTCTGCGCGATCATCGCCGCCGCGGCCGCGAAGCTCACCTTGTAGGCGAAGCCGAAGAAGCCGACGATGCCCATGGCGAACGCCATCGGCACGCGCAGGAAGGCGAGCGCGAGGAAAGCCGCCAGGCCCGCCAGCCCCTCGATCATGCGCCGGGACCCTCGCCCTCTCCGGGAACATGCCGGCGCGGCGGGCGGAACATCACGACGACGAGCGCCGCGGCGGTCAGCGCCATCAGCAGGCTCATCGCCCAGGCGAGCCAGGCGATCCTGAAGCCGAGCTCCGAGGTGGTCTCGCCCCGGGCCGCCAGCTCCGCGGCGCGCAGCCACAGACGCCACGCGAGGAAACCGGTGCACCCCGCGCCGATGAGCGTCGCAACCGCGTGCTGGGCGCGGAACAGCCAGCCGGGCGTGACCGCGTCGAAGAGGTCGACGGTGATGTGGTCGCCGCGCAGCGTCACCAGCGGCAGCCCCGCGAAGATCAGCGCCGCGAGCAGCATCTCGGTCAGCTCGAAGCCGCCCGTCACCGGCTTGTTGAAGAAATAGCGCCCGACGACGTCGACGCAGGTGAGCAGCATCATGCAGAACATCAGCGCCGCCGCGACGGCGCCGAGCGCGGGCACGACCGCCCGGTCGAAGCGGGACACGCGCCGGTCTACTTCTTCTGCAGCGAGGCGATCTCGGCGCGCAGCGCCTTGAGGACGGCCGCGCCGTCGACGCCCTTGGGCTTGGCCTTCTTCTCGATCCACTCGCTCTCGAGCGCCGAGGTCTTCGCGCGGATCTCGGCGACGAGCTGCGGGCTGACGGTCGCGATGTCGAGCTTCGCTTCCTGCATCGCTGCGAGCCCCTTGGCGTCGGCGGCGTCCCAGGCCTTCCCCGAGCGGCGCGCGAGCGCCTCGCCTAGGAGCGGCGCGATCAGCTTGCGGTCGGCCTCCGGGATCGAGTTCCATTTCGCCGGGTTCGCCATCCAGGCGAAGCTGGTGTTGTACAGGCCGCCGGGGACGAGCGTCACGTACTTGATCAGCGGGATGAACTTGAACGACAGCGGCGACTCCTTGGGGAAGAACACGCCGTCGACGACGCCCGAGGAGAGCAGCTCGTAGGATTCCGGCGCGGGCTTGAGGATCGGCACCGTGCCGAGCGCCTTGGCCACGTCGGTGACCACGCCGCCGCCGAGGCGGATCTTCAATCCGTCGAAGTCCTTGAGCGAGTGGATCGCGTGCTTGACGTTGTAGATTTCTCCGGGTCCGTGCGTGAATACCGAGAGCACGACCACGCCCTTGTGCTCGTCCGCTTTGGCGAGCATGCGCTCGAAGACGCGCTCGTACGCCACCGCCGTGGCCTCCGCGGTGTCGCCCATGAACGGGAATTCCGCCGCCTCGGTGAGCGCGAAGCGCCCCGGCGTGTAGCCGTGCGAGGTGAAGGAGAGATCGATGAGGCCGTTGGCGACCGCGTCGAAGGTCTGCGGCGGGGCGACGGGGGCCTTGGGAAGGATGTTGCACTTCACGCGGCCGGAGGTGACCTTCGCGATGTCCTCGCACAGCGGCACCAGCATGTTCGCCGTCAGCGGATGCGCGGGCGACACCCACGAGCTCGCGTTGAGCACCACCTGCGCGCCGGCGGGCGCCGACGCGAGCAGCGCGGACAGTGCCAGAGCTTTCGTTGCCTTCCTCATGCGTCCTCCCTCATGAAATATCTTGCATGCTCGCCGCAAATGCGGGGACAAGGATAGCAGGAGACGCTTGCGCTGGCTGCGCCAGCGGGTGCGGGTTGCCGCGGCGAGACAACCGGGCTCGGACGACCCTACCTCGCGGGCGACTCGGATGTGCCGCCGTAACGTTCCTCGGAGAACTTCCTGATCTTGTCGAGCTGCTCCTTGCTCATGCCCTTCAGGAACCACTCGTGCCTCACGTCGTTGCCGAGGTACTTCTTCGTCAGCTCGTCGTACAGCTCCGGCCCGGCGACGCGCTTCACTTCCGGCAGGAACTCGGTATAGAAGTTCTTCGCGACCTCGTAGATTCCGTGCCACCACGCGTAGTCCGGCCCCGACATCGCCGCGCCGTGACGCGCCCGCCTGCCCTCGTGGTGCCATAGCTCGTAGTAGATCCAGTCGAGCTTGTCGTCGAAGTCCGCGGGCGTGAGCTTGCCCTTCTTTATGAGCTCTTCGCGGATAGCGGTCGCGGGCTTTGCGAACTTGTCGTTGTAGAGATTTACCAAGCCGTCGAACTGCTGGTAGAAGCCCTCGACAAACCCCGGCGCGTGGCAATTCCTGCAGACCTCCTTCATGTCGGCGCGTCTCTTGTCCGCGTTCTCGAGCTTCTTGGAGATGGGGGGCCTCAGCGTCCACGAGATGCGCGTTCCGACGTCATGCGTCCCGGCCTGGTTCGGGGTCGCGCCCATGTGACAGGTCGCGCAGGTCGGTGCCGCGCTGTAGTCCCGCCCGACGACCCAGGAATTCTTGTCCATGTTGAGGCGGCTCTTGTTCGCCGCGTACAGGATGCCGTGCTTGGACTCCTGGTAGACCTCGATCTGGGGGTGGTCCGGCCCGAGATGGCACTTGCCGCAGGCCTCGGGCTCCCGGGCCTGCGCCTTGGAGAAGCCGTGGCGCGCGTGACAGGCGCTGCAGGAGCCGAGCGAGCCGTCGGGGTTGATCCTGCCGATGCCGGTGTTCGGCCACGTCCTGGCGTCGAGCTTGCCGCCAGAGAGCACCTTCACTTTCGAGCCGTGGCACTGAGCGCAGCCGACCACCGCCGCCTCCGGGCCGCCGACAACCTCGCCGAGGAAGTTATCCTGCGAATCGAGGATGTTTCCCGCCTTGGCGTGGTGGCTCGCAGTCATCTCGTTCACCTCGCGCGCGTGACACCGGCCGCAGTCCTTGGGCGTTACCAGGATCGCAATCGTGAAACCGTTGTGCTCCATCGCGTCGGGATCGCTCTTCTCCGCCTTGTGGCAGCCGTAGCAATCCACGCCTCTGGCCGCGTGCTTGGAGGTCCTCCACTCCCTGACGAACGCGGCCGACAGCGGCTCGTGGCAGGCAATGCAGGTCTTGCCCTGCTCGGAGATCTTCGCTTTGGGCTCGGCGGCGACCGCTCCCAATGCGCAGGTGGCGACGCAGGCCGCAAGCAACGCGCGGCAGGCGCTGGTCAGCGCGCCTTTACCCTGATCCGTTCTTCGCCCGTCCCGCCTGCGACGTGCACCGCGAAGGCGAAGCAGAGGCCGAAGCTGCGAATCGTCCGCGGGAATTCGATCTGCCGCTTGGGATTGCGTGGGAATGCCTGGGCGCATGGTCGGGGCTCCTCGGAGCGCCACCGCGCCATAGGAGCAATGCGCGGGAGGGCTTCAAGGTCAAGGTTGCCTGACACCCGTGTGGCCGACAATTGGCCTTTGGTCCAACACGAACCCCTATCGTGCAGTGACCGAGCGAAACCTGCCTTCCTTCGCCTCTGTACACGACGCTTGCCCGGGGCATCGACCTTCGCGTGTTGCCGCTGCCGCTTCGGCGCGACTAGAACCTTGGGCCGGGCCAGATCGCGCCGAGCGCGAGCCCGAATATGTAGACCCAGCCGTACAGCCGGTTGTGGACCAGGCAGGCGCGGTGATACCAGAGCGGCCAGCCGACGTAGCCTTCGGGCGCCTTGTCGGGGCGCGGCCGGCCCATGAGCTTCATCGCGCGCCAGGCGCGCGGAAACGCGACGATGATGATCGCGGAGAACGGCGTGAGCCGCCCGGAGACGATCAACGCCGCAGTCACCACGTAGATCGCCGCGACGGTCGCGACGTTGAGGATTCGGGCCGCGCGCTCGCCGAGGAGCACGGCCAGCGTCCGGATGCCCTTTCCCCGGTCGAAGTCCGCCTGGTCGATGTGCTTGCCCAGGAGGATGGACATCACCCCCAGCCCGTAGGGAACGGAGACATAGAACGCGGCGGGCGAAATCTCTCCCGCGATCATCGCGTAGCCGCCGCCGATCATCAGCGGCCCCCACACGAGGAACACCGCCGGCTCGCCGAGGCCGATGCTCTTCAGCGGCACCGGGGCCGCGTCGTACAGGAACAGCAGCGCGACGCCCGCGGCGGCGAAGGCCGCGGCCGCCCAGCCGCGCTCGACGACGAAGAACGCCATGATGGACAGGCCGATCGCGGAGACGACGGCGAGTCCCGTCAGGAGCGTGCGCGCCTCGAGCACCCCGCTCGCCAGCGGGTGGACGGTGTAGCGCATGCGCGGCGAATCGGGCGTGTCGTGGCCGCGCCGGTAGCCGAAGTAGTCGTTGCTGAGGTTGCTGATCATGTGCGCCGCGACGTAGCCGGCGAGCACGAGGACGAAGTCGAGCGCGTCGAAGCGGCGGGCGGCGAGCGCGAGCAGCCCGGCGATGATCGCCGCCTGCGCGGAAATGACGAGGATGACGCTGCGGGCCGAGTAGAGGAATTTCGACGCGGCGTCGAGTTGCCGCACCTCCTCCGCGCCTGGACGATAGAAACCGGTGAATGCCCCCAGCCATAGCCCGAGCTTCGATCGAACGGCTGCAGACCCCTCGCTCATGCGCTCTCCCCGGAGTGCCCTATTGGACCTTGGTCCAATGGAATGGCCCCGCCCGATAAATTACAGTTCCAGCCACCGGTCGGCAACCCTGAGCCCATGCGCCTAGAATCCGTGCGTCTTTCAACTTCTCGAACGAGGATCCCCATGAAAGCAATTCGCACCTTCGTTGCTGTCAGCTTTGCGATCGCGGCCGGGTCGGTCTTCGGGCAGTCCGGCGAGGCGGTGGTGAAGTCCAAGGGCTGCCTCAACTGCCACGCGGTCGACACGAAGAAGGTCGGGCCTTCCTTCAAGGACATCGCCGCGAAGGGCGGCGACCCGGCCGCCCTCGCCGCGAAGCTCAAGGACGGCAAGGGCCATCCCAAGGTCACGGCCTCCGATGCCGAGATCAAGGCCGCCCTCGGCTACGTGATGTCGCAGAAGAAATAGATTCGCCCGATGGCGGAAACCGGACCGCGTGGCGGCTTCTGGTCGCGGCTGCTCTCGCCCAGCGCACGCTGGTCGGTGCTGTCGCTCCTCGCGATCGGCATCGTGGTCGGCTTCGCCGGCACGGCCGGCACGCAGGTCGCCGTCGAGTTGACGGGCACGAACGCGTTCTGCGGCGGCGCCTGCCATTCGATGCAATGGGTGGCGGAGGAGTACGCCGGAAGCGTGCACGGCGCGAACCGCACGGGCGTGCACGCCGGCTGCCACGACTGCCACATCCCCAGGGACTACCCTGAGCTGCTCTGGTACAAGGCCAAGGCCGGCGCCAAGGACGTCATCGGCGAGTTGCGCGGCGTGATCGCCTCCCAGGAGCTGTTCGAGAAGGAGCGATCGCGCCTCGCGCAGGCGGTCTGGGACGAGTACAAGGCCAACGGCTCGCGCAACTGCCGCCGCTGCCACGAGCTCACGCCCGCGACCCTGGCGAAGCAGAAGGACTTCGCGCGGCCGATGCACCAGCAGGTGCTCGAGGGCAAGGCGACGTGCATCGACTGCCACAAGGGCGTCGCGCACAAGACGCCGGGTTGACTGGAACAGCGCCCGCTAGTGCGCGGCGCCGTGCGCGACGATGTGCGTGCGCAGCGTCGCGATGCCCTCGATCGAGCACTCCACCACGTCGCCGGGCTTGAGGAACAGCTCCGCCGCGTTGGGCTTCCCGACGGCGACGCCGCCGGGCGCCCCGGTCGAGAACATGTCGCCGGGCTCGATCGGGATGTGGCGCGAGAAGTGCTCGAGGATGTCGGGCAGCTTCCAGATCTGGTCGCGGGTGTTGACGCGCATGCGCTGCTCGCCGTTCACCGTGCACACCATCCACAGGTCGTAGGGATCGGGGATCTCGTCCATCGTGACGAGCTCAGGCCCGAGCGGCCCGAACCCCGGAATGTTCTTCCCGGTCCAGAAGCGCGAGCCCGAGGCGACCTCGCGCTTCTGCGCGTCGCGGTCGGTGAGGTCGTTGAGGATGGTGACACCGGCGACGTAGTCGAACGCGTCCTTCTTCTTCGCGCCGAGCGCGCGCCTGCCGATGACGAACACCAGCTCGGGCTCGTAGTCGAGGGCGACGACCCCGTCGGGCCGCGCAACCCTGGCGTTGTGGCCCGACAGGCAGGAGTTCAGCTTGACGAAGGCCGTGGGCTCCTGCGGGGTCTCGGCGAGCAGGTCGTTCTTCCTCAGCTCCTCGAGGTGCGTGCGGTAGTTCTTGCCGACGCACAGGAACTTGTCGGGGTCGGGAACCGGCGGCAGGAAGCGGATCTCGCGCTCGTCGAGGAGCGCCGCGCCGAAGCCTTCGCGGTCCACCTGCGCCAGGTCCCAGAGCTTGCGCACCTGCTTCATCGCGGGCTTCCCCGCCGCGAGCAGGTCGCGCATGCGCGCAGGCGGCGGCGCCTCGCCGGCGACCCCCGCCGCGGCGGCGAGGTCGAGCACCTGGCGGGCGACGCGCGCGCCGATGCGCGGGGCGTCGACGCCGCGAATCCTGAACGTGAGCAGTCGCATGGCGGCCGCCGCTACTTCCGCGCCGCCAGCTTCTCCGCGGTGATCTCCGGCTCGATCCCTATCGCCTCGGCGGCGTCGAAATTCAGCTCGACCTTGATACCGTTGGGGTCGTACATGAACAGCTGGTAGAGCGCCTGGCCGTTGGCGCGCCGCTCGTTGAATTCGACCTTGTGCTTGCGCAGGTGCGCCATGGTCTGCTTCAGTCCGCGCGCACGGAACGCGATGTGGTCGACCGCCCCGGTTCCGCTGCCTGCGTCCTGCGCGAGGCGCCCGAGGTAGGTCCTCTGATTGTCGCTGGCGTGCCTGGCGCTCCTGCCGATATGGACGACGTCCTTCTCGTCCAGATACATCCAGTACACGGGGAAGCCGAAATCGGGATGCCAGCCCTCCTGCATCCCGAGGACGTCGCGGTACCAGTCGCGCGTGCGCTCCATGTCGTCCGCGGCGACGAGGTAGTGCTCGATGTGGGAGAGCGGCATGGGACCCTAGTCTAGTATATAAATGTCGTGTCCCGCAGCGGACGGATGCCGCATCGCAATGCCAAAGGAGCTATCTCCATGAAGAACGAACCCGCCGCGCTCGGCCAGGGCTCGAGCCTGAGGACCGGAGCGTACTGGATGCCGTTTACGTCCAACCGGTATCTCAAGAAGAACCCGCGCTCGCGCGTTCTCGCGGGCGCGCAAGGCGCCTACTACACCACCGCCGAGGGCAAGCGCCTGTTCGACTGCCTCTCCGGCCTGTGGTGCTGCCCGCTCGGGCACGGGCACCCTAAGATCGCCGAGGCCGTCGCGAGGCAGGTCAGGGAGCTGGACTACAGCCCCGCTTTCCAGATGGGGCATCCGAAGATCTTTTCGCTCGCCGAGCGCCTGGTCGAGATCGCGCCCGCCGGAATGGGCCAGGTGTTCTTCGTCAACTCGGGCTCCGAAGCCGTCGACACGGCGCTCAAGATCGCCGTCGCGTACCACCGCATGAAGGGCGAGGCCTCGCGCACGCGGCTGATCGGCCGCGAGCGCGGCTACCACGGCGTGGGCATCGGCGGCATCTCGGTCGGGGGGATGTCGGCGAACCGCAAGATGTTCGCGCCGCTCCTCCTTCCGGGCGTCGATCACCTGCCGCACACCTACGACGCGGAGAGAATGGGCTTCTCGCGCGGGCAGCCCGCGTGGGGCGCGCACCTCGCCGACGAGCTCGAGCGCCTGGTCGCGCTCCACGACGCCTCGACCATCGCGGCGGTGATCGTCGAGCCGATGCAGGGCTCGGCGGGCGTTCTGGTGCCGCCGCTCGGCTACCTCGAGCGCCTGCGCGCGATCTGCGACAAGTACGGCATCCTGCTCGTGTTCGACGAGGTCATCACCGGATTCGGCCGCCTCGGCCACGCCTTCGGCGCGCAGCGCTTCGGCGTGACGCCCGACATGATCTGCTTCGCGAAGATCGTCACCAACGGCGTCATTCCCATGGGCGGCGTGATCGTGAAGCCCGCGATCCACGACGCGTTCATGACCGGGCCGGACACCGCGGTCGAGCTGTTCCACGGGTACACCTACTCGGGCCACCCGGTCGCTGCGGCCGCGGCGCACGCGACGCTCGACGCGATCGAGGACGAGGATGCGTTCAAGCGCTCGCGCGAGCTCGAGCCCGTTCTCGAGCAGGGCATGCATTCGCTCAAGGGCGAACCCGGGGTCGCAGACATCCGCAACATCGGCCTGGCTGCGGCGGTCGAGCTGGAGCCCTTAGTTGAGAATGAGTCCGGAAAACCCGGCGCGCGCGCGCTGAGGGTCTTCGAGCACGGCCTCGCGCACGGGATGCTCTACCGCTTCACCGGCGAAACGATCGCCGTCGCGCCGCCCTTCATCTCGACCCAGGCCGAGATCGAGAAGATGGTCGAGTGCCTGCGCTCGTCGCTCCGCGCCGCGGCCTGACGCGCGCGTCCCGGGTCACATCACCGGGCACTCGACGCTCGAGGACGCGCCGATCGACTTTCCGGAGCCGGCGTTGCGGCTGATCGCAGGCGGCATGGTCACCTGGATGCCGCGGCCGGGCGGCACGATGACCGGCACCGTGTTGGCGTCGCGCACGTAGCCGAACTGGCCCGCGACCAGGACCTGCTGCCCCGCGTTGTTGGTGAGCGTGATGGCGCCGTCGACGACGTCGACGTGGAGCCCGTTCTCCGGCGGGCCGGAGGCCGTGGGGATGGAGGCGCAGTCGTTCTGGCAGAGCAGCATGCCGAAGTGAGTCCCGCGGATCCCGATCGTGGACGTGGACGTGGTGAACTTCACGTTCTCCCGGCTGCGCCGGCCGATCAGCCCGGTCACGCTGCGCAGCCCTCCCTTCAGCAGGCTCAGCAGCACGCTGTCGTTCGCGGGCGTCGAGTTCTCGTAGCGGTACGACTCGATCTTCATCTGCGAGGAAGGGCGCAGCACGACCTCGGCGTCGTCGGCGAACTTCACCCGGGCGTAGGTCGCCGGCTCGGTGATGAGCGTCTCCCCTTCCGCGATCGCCGACTGGACGCCGAGCAGGCGCGTGCCGCCGTCGGCCCTCTTCGCCACCAGCACGCCGCTCAGATGAGTCACCGTGCCGATCTGCGGCGGCGCGCTCTGACCGAAAACGGAGGCCGCCAGCAGAGCCGCAAGCGCCCCGAACAGTAGCTCAGCAGCGCGCATTGGCCTTTTTCGCCGGACGCTGGCCGCCGCTGCCACCGCCCTGGGTCGACGTGCCGCCGCCCGAAGCACCCGCGCCCGAGTCGTTCGCCGGGCCGCCGCCGAAGCTGCCCGTCTGCCCGCCGACGGTGCCGCTCGGGTCGGTCAGGGCGGGCGCGCCACCTGCTTGCGCGCCTCCCGTGTCGATCATCGGCTGGGGCGGTGCGACCGCCGGCGGAGGCGGGGTGTTCCTGTTGGTGTCGGCAATGAATCCCTGCACCACCTGATTCGGCTGGGAGCCTCCCAGAATGACCGTGATGCTGCCGTTCGCCGCGAGACCCGCGTCGACGACGTTGTCCGTCCAGGGCAGCGGCGAAATCGACGCGCGCTGGGTCAGGCAGGCGCTGCACGAGAAGGCGGCGATCTGAATATTGCCGGCCGCGACGATCCACGCGTCGGCGTCGACCAGAGCCCCGTTGACGAGACCGACGTCGCCGAGCGCGGTCACGGTAACGTTTCCGGTGTTGGCCTGGATCGCAGCGAAGGCGCCCGCGGCGGTTCCCCCCTTCAACGAGAGGTTGCCCGCTCCGATCACGACGTCGCTCGCCTGCACCAGGACTGGCGCGGCGCCCGCGCTTATCGTGACGTCTCCTCCGGCGAAGACGCCGAGGGCGCCGGACGCCGTGACATTGTTGGTAATCAGCACCGAGGCGCCCGCGAGCGACACCGTGCCGATCCCGGAGACGCTCACGTCGCCGTCGGTGGCGATCGCCCCGCCGTTGATGACCAGCGCTCCGGCGGCGATCCGCGCAAGCTCCGCGTTCGACAACCCCAGACCCGACAGCCCCGCTCCGAGGCTTAGGGCGCCGTTCGCCGCGCTGCTGGTGATCGTCACCGAGCCGGTTCCGGCGTTGACGGAGCCCGCTGCGGCGATGTTCAGGTCCGCGGCAGTGAGCGCGATGGGCGCGTTGCCGCTGCTCGTGATCGCGCCGTTGACATTGAGCACGCCGTTGTTGGCGTCGATGGTGACGGAGCCGCCGCTGGCGCCGCTGACGCTCACGCCGTTGCCCGAGATCAGGAGGGACGCTCCTCCGAAGAGCGTGCCTGTCGACGCGATTGCGCCGCCGACCGAATCCAAAATTGCGGTTCCGGCCGTTCTGACCGCCCCGCCGTTCACGGCCAGATCTCCCGTCCCGCCAAGCCCGGCGACGGCGTTGACGGTCCCTGCGCCGGTGTCGGAGCCGACGAGCGTGCCTCCGTTGAGAGTGATCGTCGATTGGCCGTTGATCCTCACGTTCGCGCTGAAGGCTCCTACCGCGCCGATCAGCGCGCGCCCGCCGAGGCCGTCCGGGCCGGTGCCCCCCGTGCCGGAGGTCAGCGTGATCGGTCCGGTGGCATTGAGAGTCAGGTTCACGTCGCCGAAGCCGCCCCAGCTCACCGAGCCGGCGTTCCCCAGTGCCGCTCCCGAGTCGACGCCGCCGCCGCCGGTGAGGTTGACGCTGCCGGTAGCCGTGATGGTCTGCGGCATTCCGGGGCCGGCGCCGATCACCGCGAAGTTCTCAACGCCGCCCGCGCCGCCCACCAGCGTGATGTTGTGCGCCGAAATCGTCTGCGCGTCGCCGGCGGGTCCCCCCGAGAACGCAATGATCGCGGCGCTGTTGCCCAGGTTGGCGATCCCGCCGCTGGCCCCGCCGGCGAGGGTGATGTCCGGGTTGCCGGAGACGACTTGGTTGACCGCCGCGATCAGTGCGTCGTTCTCGGTACCCAGCGTTCCACCCGTAAGGCTCATCGCGCCCCCCGCGAGGAAGCGGATCGACTGATCGATCGCGCCGATCTCCACGAAGTTGTCGGTGGCGCCGGAGCCGCCCTGCATGACGAGGCCGCCTCCCGCGCCGAAGGTGATCGTCTGCGTGCCCGAACCGAGCTGCTCCACCGATGCGAAGTTCCCGGTCCCGCCGCCGCCGGCGAGCTTGAGGGTGCCCCCGCCGTTCACCGTGATCGTCTGCGTGTTGGCGGCCCCGTCCTGCTCGATCGTGGCGAAGTTGTTCGTTCCGGCGGCCCCGCCGGTCAGCGTTATTCCGCCGGCGCCGGCGGTGATGCTCTGTCCGGCGCCGCCCGAGAGCGTGGCGGACTGGTTGGCCCCCGAGGAAGCGCCCTGCAGGACGACGCCGTTCGCCACGATCGTCTGCAGGCCGCCGGCGTGCAGCTCGGCTGCCGCCGCCACCGCCGTGACGTTGAGGTTGTTGAGCACCGTCACGTTCATCGCGCCGGTGGAGGCGACGACGGCGTCCTGCACGGTCAGGTCCCCCGCGGGCACGTTGATCGTCAGCGCCCCGGCCGTGAGCGGCTGCGTCAGCAGGAGGTTCCCCGTGGCCTGGGTGATCGACACGGCGCCCGTGGTGCTGAACACTCCGGCGAGGTCGCTGAAGACGCTCGTGACGGTCAGGTTGCCGCTGCCGTTGTACGTTCCACCGTTCAGCGTGAAGCCGGTCGTGGTGAGCGCCCCGTTGTTGGTCAGCGCGCCGCCGGCGACGGTGAGCGTGCCGTTCACGGTGGAGGTGCCGCTGCCGAGCGTGAGGCTCCCGGTGCTCACGATCGTCAGACCTTGCTGGCTCGCGAGGCTGTGGGCCGCGTCGCCCGGCGCGGAGATGATGACGGTGAACGACGACCCGTTGATCACCACATCCTCTCCGGGCGTGGGCACGTGCCCGAGGCTCCAGTTCGTCGGGTCATCCCAGTTCGGGTTGGCTGCGGAACCCAGGAAGGTATTCACCAGCAGCCCTTGCGACGCGATCGACAGGGCGGTCGCACCCGCCGTCGCCGCAAAGGTGAGGCCGCCTGCGGAAATCGCGGCGAAACTCCCGCTGTGCGACGCGAACGTGATCAACTGGAAGCTCGCTCCGGCCGAGGGTGTAAACCCGCCGACGGTTATCACGTTGAGCGTTCCGCCGAGCGTCACGGCGCCGCTCACGACGAGCGTGTCGAAATCGGTGCCCGCCACCAGCCCCGGCGACTGGATCTTCACCTGCACCACGCCCGTCGGGGCGAGGATCAGGTCGCCGATGATCGACAGGGTTCCGGGCTGCGTGCCGCCCGAGGCGCCCGGACGCAGCGTCCCCTGGTTGGTGAAGGCGAAGCCCTGGCCCATGCTGATGACGCCGTTGCCCGCGACTGTCCCGGTCGAGGCGTTCGTGAACGCGTTGACGCTCGAGAGCGCGCCTCCAGATGCGATGTTGATGAGTCCTGCATTGGTCGCCGCGGTGTTCAGACCGAGCACGCCGCTCGCGATGTTGATCGTGCCCGAGTTCGCAAAGGCGCCCGACACGGCGACCACGCCGTTCACGTCGAGCGTCCCTCCGGAAACGCCCAGCGACTGCAACCCGGCAGTGCTGTCGAAGGTGAGCGTCGCGCCCGCGGCGACGTCCACCGGCATGTTGGCGACCACCGGGCGATCGAAGGTCGCGGTGCCTTCGGTGATGCGCAAGGTCCCGGTCCCCGCAAAGATGATCGCTGCCGTGCTCGCCGGGAACGACACCGTGCCGCTCTGCACGATGTCCATGCCCGCCCCGTTCGTCGTGAGCAGGATGGTGTCGATGCCCGTCCCGGTCGAGAACGGGGAACCGGAGAGAAGGATTCGTCCGTTGGACGTGGAGAGGTCTATGGTCGACGTGACCGCCGTCGCCTGGTTGGTGAACTGATAGTTGCCGAGAGTCATGTCGCCCGCGGTCTGCTGAAGCGCGATGTTGCCGTTCGCGTTGACGGTCACGCTGCCCGCGCCGGGGTTGATGCCGAGGCGATTCGGTCCGCTGGTGCCGATGTTGGCGCCGGTCAGCACGATCGCGCCGCCCGCGCCGCTGGTGTCGATCTGCGTGCCGAGGATGGTGTTGTTGACGATGTCCCCCGACGTAGTGAGCGACACGCCGCCGCCCGCGGCGATCGCGCCGCCGCTGAAGGCGATCGGGCCGCCCGCGGTGATCGCTACCGTATTCGCCGCCCCGGCGGGAAGCGTCACGCCGGTCGTGCCGGAGACGCTGCCGACGTTGACGGCGTTGGCGTCGCGATAGGCGAGCGTCGTGCCGGCCCCGGTGAGATTCGCCGCGATCGTCGTCACGTCGTTGCCGGGCTGGTTGACCGTGAACGCGCCCGAGCCCTGCAGGCTGAGGCCGGCGCCCGTGATCGCGCCGGCGGTCTGGCTGACTCCGCCGCCGGCGGCGTTCAAGGTGATGTTTCCCGTCGTCCCCGCCTGCACGCTGGCCTGCAGGGATACGCCCGATCCGGCGAGCGAGACGTCGCCGGTCGCGGAGATCGGCAGCACGACGCTCAGCACCCCGGATTGCGCCGTCGCCGTGATCGAGCCGGCGGCAATCTGGCCGAGATTCAGTATCCCGGTCGCCTGGCTGATCGACAGGGCTCCGCCGATGTTGATCGTGCCGCCCGTCTGGCTGAAGGTGCTCGTCACGGACAGGTTGCCGGTGCCGTTCACGGCCCCGCCCAGAACGAGCGAAGTCACGCTCAGCGAGCCGTTGTTGGTGAGCGTGCCGCCGCTCGCGATGTCGAGCGTCGAGCCCACCGAGGAGCTGCTGTTGCCCAGCGTGAGCGCGCCGCCGGACACGATGATGATGTCCTCGGTGCTGTTCAGGCTGCGCGCGGCCTGGCCGCTCGAGATCGTGATCTGGGCGAGCCCCGGTATGTTGATCACCACGTCCTCGTTGGCGGTCGGCACGTGGCCGAGACTCCAGTTCGCCGGGTTGTTCCAGTCCCCGGTGAGCCCGCCTTGCCAGACATTGGGCGGCGCGGCCTGCGCCGTGATCACGTAGCTCGACGCTCCGGGCGCGCCGGGGTAGTTGAAGCCGTTCGGCGACGAGATGATGAAGTCCGTCGTGCCGACGCGCGAGGTGTACGTGATGATCGTGAACGGCGTGTTGACCGCGGGCGTGAACCCGCCCAGATGCACGACGTTCAGCTGACCGCCGAGCGTCGCCGCGCCGCCGACGCCGGGCTGGCCGTTTCCGGCGACACTGATGACGTCGAACGCTCCGGGACCGGTCCCCTGGATCTCGATCTGCACCACGCCGGTGGCGCCGAGCGACAGGTCGCCGATGATCGTGAGGGTTCCCGTCGCGCCCGCGCCGCCGGGCTGCAGTGTGCCGTTGTTGGTCAGCACTCGCGTCGTCGTCAGCCCGGCGTTCGCCAGCCGGAGGGTGCCGCCGCCGCTGATGGTCCCGTTGTTGACCAGCGATGTGTTGTTCGTTGAGAACGTCGAGCCCGTTCCGATGTCGATCGTGCCGGCGTTGGTCGAGAGGCCGGTCACCGACATACTGCCGCCGCCGGTCGCGCGCAGCGTGCCGCTGTTGTTGAGCGTGGTCGCCGACACGCTCACCGTCTGCCCCGCGGCCGTCGAGGCGATCGTCGTCTGGTTGTTCAGCGTCGCGTAGTTGAAGATCTGCCCGCCGCCGGTGCCCGTGATCTGCAGATTCGCAGGCAGCGTCAGCGTGACCCCGCCCACCTGCGTGAACAGCCGGTTGGCCACCGTCGCGCCGCCTTCGAAGGAGATCGTCCCCGGTCCGTTGATCGTGTAGCTCGAGCCGGTGCTCGGGTTGGTGATCAGATCGGCGATCCCGGTGGTCGCCTGCAGATGCACCGTGCGGTTGGCCGCAATCGTGAAGGCCGTCCCCGTCAGGAACAGCTCCAGCCCGTTGGGCACCGTGAAGTCCATGTCCAGCGTCACATCGCGCAGCGCGCTATTGCCCGTCAGCACCAGGTTGCCCCCGGCCGCCTGCTGCAGCGTGCCCCCGACGATCGTCCCCCCGGCCAGATTGATCACCCCGGTGGCGCTGTTGAACACGAACGTCCCGGAGTTGTTGAACGTCCCGGTCAGATTCACCGTGCCGGCGCCGCCAGCGCGGTTGAACGTCCCCGTGCCCGTGCTCAGAGCGCTGAAGGTCCCGCCCAGGGTCAGCGTGCCCCCGTTCACGTTCAGCGCCCCGCCGTTGCTCCAGGCGCCCGCCAGCGCGAGCGTGCCCGAGTCCACCTGCACCGTGCCTCCGGCCTGGTTCACCAGATTCGTCAGCGTCAGCGTCCCGCCGTTGGCCTCCAGCGTGCCGCTGTTGTTGAGCGTGGTCGCCGACACGCTCACCGTCTGCCCCGCGGCCGTCGAGGCGATCGTCGTCTGGTTGTTCAGCGTCGCGTAGTTGAAGATCTGCCCGCCGCCGGTGCCCGTGATCTGCAG
>DASTHG010000442.1:0-18402 GCA_035718325.1 Gemmatimonadales bacterium
AATTAACCCGTAGCGCGCGGCATAGCGGACCAGATCCGCGTTCGACTCCACCGCCATCTTCTCGAGAATCCTCGCCCGGTACGTACTCACCGTCTTCGCCGAGAGCGCCAGTTCGCTTGCGATCTGGGTGACCGTCAGGCCGTTCCCCAGCCGGCGCATCACTTCAAACTCCCGATCCGACAACAGCTCGTGCGGTGCTCGCTCGCCGCCGCCGTCGAGCTGCTCCGCCAGCCGCTCGGCCAACGTCGGACTGACGTACTTCCCGCCGCGATACACCCGCCGGATCGCTTCCAGCAGCTGATCGGGCGAATGGTCCTTGGTGAGATAGCCCGACGCCCCGGCGCGGAGCGCCCGTACCGCCCATTGGTCTTCGGGGTGGACGCTCAACGCCAGCACGCGCACCGTCGGATGGCGCGTGCGCAGCTCCTTCAGCGTCTCGAGAAACGGGCCGCCCGGCATCGACACGTCGAGCAGCACGAGATCGGCGGCCGCCGCCTGCAGGGCGGTGAGCAGCGTAGCCCCGTCCCCCGCCTCGCCGGCGATCGCCATCCCCGGATCCGCCTCGACGATGCGGCGCAGCCCTTGCCGCACGATCGGATGATCGTCGGCGATGATGATACGGATCTTCGCGGGCGCCCGGCTCACGGCACGGCGACCGGTATCGTGACCACGATCAACGTCCCCTCCCCCGGCTTTCCCTGGACCATCACCGTCCCGCCACATGCCAGCGCGCGCTCCCGCATCCCCACGAGGCCGAGCGAACGCACGCCGCTCAATGAGCCGGGCGCGAACCCGACGCCGTTGTCGCGCACGCCCAGGATGATCGTCTTCCCCGCCCGCCGGACCGACACCTCGACGCGCGTCGCCTTGGAGTGCCGCGCGACGTTGGTCAGCGCCTCCTGGATGATCCGGAAGGCGTGGCTCGCCAGGTCGTCGGGGAGCCGCGGGAAGTCGTCGGCCTCGAGCGTGACCGTGATGCCGGTCCGCCGCGCCGTATCCTGCACCAGGTATTCGACCGCGGCTTCGAGTCCGAGCTGGTCGAGCACGCTGGGCCGCAGCTCGCTCGCGATGCGGCGCACGATCTCCATCGTCTCGTCGATGCGGGAGGTGATCGACGTCTCGTCCACGCGGAACGCCCCGGAGTTGCGCGTGCCCCCGCCCCCCCGCTTCGACCCGAGCCACGCCAGGTCCAGTTTCAAAGCGGTGAGCGCCTGGCCCAGCTCGTCGTGGATCTCTCGCGCGATGCGGGTGCGCTCCTCTTCCCGGATCGCCTGGAGCCGCGCCGCCAGGGCCCGCAGCTCCGCGCGCGACTGCTCCAGCTCCTGCGCGGCGAGCGTGCGGTCGGTGACGTCGCGCTGAATACCGAAGTGCCCCGTGATGCGCCCGGCACCGTCATAAAAGCACATGTAGTCGCCTTCGACCCACATCGTCGATCCGTCGAGCCGCCGCTCGTTGGTGACGCTGTGCGTGTGTCCGGCGTCGAACAGCTTGCGCCACCCGAGGCGGCCCGCCTCCGGATCGTGCCGGAAGAACTCGGCCGGCGTCATGCCGATCAGTGCCGCCGGCGTGGCCCGGAACTGCTGCGCCATCGCCGGATTGACCTTGGTCATCCGCTGGTGGGTGAAGACGTACTCCAACACGGCGTCCTTATCGACCTCAGGCCCCCACTCGACCGGCTGATCGAGCATCATGAAGAAGAAACCGTCCTGGGAGCGCTCGAAAAAGGCTTCCAGGAGGTCCGGCGTGTTGAGCTGGGTCGGCTCCGGCAGGGCTTGCGACATCGAATTTCTCCTGGCCCGGAAGATGAGGCGAAGACGCTCGACAAGGAAGACGGTGGGCCCCCAACAGCAGGGGCCCAGGATCCTGCTCCACGTGGTGCTACTGCACCACGATCCGCCCGGTCATCAACGACCCGTGGACACCGCACTGGTAGGTGTACGTCCCCGGATTCTGGAACGTCACCGTATAGCTGGAGTTGGCAGCGCTCATGACCACGCTGTTGCGAAAAATGTTCGGCGTCCCGGTCGACTGGATGCTGTGCGAGCCCGCCGCATTCCAGTCCCACGTCACGCTGCTTCCCGCGGCGATCGTGTCCACGGCGGGATTCTGGCTGCCGTTGGAGGCGCTGCGGAAAAAGATGTTCCCGACCACGACGTGACCTGCCGGCCCGCCGCCCGTGACTCCACCGCCATCGGGCCCGGTGGACCCCCCGCACGCCGCAAGGGCGACGAGGGCGGCTGCGACAATCCAGGTGTTGCTGCGCATATCAACCTCCTAGTAAGGAGCCGAAGCTCCAGTTACGGGATGTGGCTCGCCATAGACGAAATCGTCCATCACGACGAGATCCTGCGTGCCGCCTGCCGTCACATCGACGCTGGCCGCGCCCAACGCGGCCTCTCCACTGGTGATCCGTACATAGGCGATGATCGGCTGGTCGAAGACCGCACCGGTGAATGACAACAGCTGCGCGTTGTCGTGATTCGGAGCCTTGAGCAGGGCGATGCGGACGCCGTTTGCATCGAAGAATTCGATCGTGGCGGACCCCGGCTTGTCCACGTCGGAGAACACCGCGCCGAAACCCCTCACCAGACCGCCGTTCGCGGTGCCGACGACCTTGAAGTCGACGTCGAGCTGGTTCGAGCCCACCGACATGAACAGCTTTTTGGGCGAGAAGAACTTGAACTGCGCTCCCAAGCCGGCGCTGATCGCAGCGAAGTTGGTGCTGTCGATCCGGAACCCGGTCCCGGGGGTCGTGAACACCACGCCCCGCTTCGAGTTGGCGTTGAAAAAGCCTGCCGGGAAGGTGTCGACGTTGGTCAATGCCGCCGGCACACCGTCCCAGTTGATCTCACGCCGGCCGCTGTCGGCGGGCGGCGTGTTGGGTGCGTTCAAGCTGCCGCCCAGTGCCGCCCGGAACTCGTCCAGCTTGGCCGCGATCGAGACGCTGTCCCCCAATGTCTCGTAGGTGGTGTAGGCAGGCGGGGGGGGCGCGGTGTTGATGGGCGAGCTGATGCTGTTGCAGGCCGCCAGAGCCGCCAGGCTCAGGTAGGGTGCGTAGATCGTCGGTTTCATACCATGCTCCATCGAATGAGGGAACGGGTCTCTGACGGCTGCGACAGACTACCATTCGACGAGCGACGGAAAAATCAGAGGAAAGGCAGATGCGGCAGGGGAAAACGCGGAACTGCCATGTCAGCAGGAAGACTACATCACGAGCGGATTCATGAGGCGTCATCGGTCATCGGTAATCGGGAATGGCTCAACCGATTACCGATGACCGAACACGCTGCACCGACTATCTAAAGATGAACCACAGCACTCCGATCGCCGCGACCAACACGACCGACCAGAAGACCGTGCCGGACGTTGCGGGATACTCCGCCGCGGCCGCACGGCTGTACGTCACTCCCTGCACCTGCGCCGCGGGCGGCGGCGCCGACATCCGGCTCACGATCATCAGGATCGCAGTGCACAGCACGAACAGCAGCGCGGCGAAGTGCAAGAAGTTGACTTCGGCGAACCACGCGATGGGGGTCCCCGGCGTGAGGTGGGCTTTCTGCAGCTCGAGGATCAAGCGGGCAGCGCCCAGCACCAGACCCGTCAGCAGTGCCGCCATCGCCCCAGTACCGTTGAGGCGCTTGTCCAGCACGCCAAACAGGAAGCACGCCGCGATCGGCGGCGCGATGTAGGCTTGCACGCTCTGCAGATAGATGTAGACCTGCGACGAGATATGGCTGATGAACGGAATCCACACGAGCCCCAGACCGGTCAGCAGGACTGTAGAAACGCGCCCCACTGATACCAGCTGCGCTTCCGTGGCCCCCGGCCGCATCTTGCGATACACGTCCCACGTGAGCAGCGTCGAACACGAGTTGAACGCCGACGCCAGCGAGCTCATCAGGGCAGCGAGCATGCCCGCCAACACGAGCCCTTTGAGCCCCTCCGGCAACAATCGGGTCACGAGCGCCGGGAACGCCGTATCGCCGGCCTGGTGCACGTCGGAGTACAGCGCGCTGGCGATGACGCCGGGGAGAACAAAGATGAACACCGGCAGGATCTTCAGGAATCCCGCGCCAATCGTGCCTTTTCTCGCCTCGGAGACGTTCTTGGCAGCCAGCACCCGTTGCACGATGTGCTGGTCGGTGCACCAGTACCAGATCCCGAGAATCGGCGCGCCGAACACGATGCCGGTCCACGGGAAGTCGGGGTGATTGATCGGCTTCCACATCGAGAAGAAGTCGGCCGGCACTTTCGCCGCGAGCCCCGACCACCCACCCACCGCCGCAAGGCCGACGACCGCGAGCGTCGCCGAGCCCACGATCAGCACGACCGCTTGCATCACCTCCGTGTAAATCACGGCGCGCAGACCGCCCAGCACGGTGTACAGCCCGGTGATGACGATCAGCACGATGGCGCTCTTGTAGAATTCGAGCCCGGTGACCGCGTGCATCACCACGCCGCCCGCGTAGAGCGTCACACTGATCTTGGTGAGCACGTAGCCGATGATCGAGACCCAGGTGAAGTAGGTGCGGGAGGCGGGGTTGAAGCGTTTTTCCAGGAATTCCGGCATGGTGTAGACGCCGCTCTTCAGGTAGAACGGCACGAACAGCCACCCCAGCAGCAGCAGGATAAGACATGCCAGCCACTCGAAGTGACCGACCGCCAACCCTCCCGCTGCTCCGGAGCCCGCAAGCCCGACGAGGTGCTCGCTTCCAATGTTCGAGGCGAAGAGACTGGCGGCGACGGCGAGCCAACCCACATCGCGGCTGGCGAGGAAGAAGTCGGCGCTGACGTTCTTCTCCTTCTTCGCCGCCCAATAGGCGATGCCCAGGAGGATGAGGAAGTAGCCGGCGATCACCAGCAGGTCGAACGGGCGGAGTGAGGTCATGGCCTTGGTTGGTTGAGGAGGAATTGCACAGCCAGGTCGGTCAGACTCCACAACTGGACATCCGAGCTGGTCCCGTACCGCGTGGGGACCAGTTTCCCATTCTCGATCCGGTAGCTCCACAACTCGGCGTGGCGCAGCCCCGAGCGCTCCACGCCGTCGTTGATCTTGCGCAACGCCCCCGCGATCCACGCCGTGTCGGCGCCGGAGCCCGCGGTCGCCAGCTGGCCGGCGAGTCCCGCCAGCAGCTCGTTGACGTCCCTGCCCCAGACGACCGTGGGCGAATGATACGGGTCTTGCCGAAAGGCGTCCCACACGTCCTGCGATGCAAACGCGTCGTTGGCAGTGACGGGCCCGAGCCCATCGACGAACAACCCGACCGGATACGGCCGCAGCAGCGCCTCGACCTGCGAACGCGTCTCCTGGACGTTGAGCCGCACCACGAGCAGCCGCATCGCCGGGTCGGTGTTCACGATCGGCACCGGATGACCGTCGCCGTCGAGCGACACGGCGAGGAACCGCAGCGAGTCGGTCTGCTCCGTCGGCAGCGCGGTGGCGAGGATCCCGTCCCAGTAGCCCTGCTCGTCGGCGGGCAGCGACTTGAGCTTCGCTTCCACGCGCGCGTTGACCTGCTCGGGTGCCAGCACCACCTGGAAATGCCGCGTCGCACCGTTCCAGGTGATCACCGCGTGCTCGAGCGCTCCGCGATCGGCGACGAACCCGGCGAGCGCAGAATCGCGGATTGCCGGCGCAAGCGAGTCGAGTGTCTGTTGCGTGATCCCCAGCTGCTTGATGGCGTCGAGGATCGTGCCGATCCCCGCCAGCGCGTTGGGGACCCAGATCGCGTTCACGTCATACGCGAAGCGCCCGCCGCCGTAGCCGTCGCGGCTGTCGCGCCAGCTGGCCGAGATCCAACGGCCCTGGTCGCTCTTGGGGAACGAGACCAGGTTCGTGGGGGCGGGATCCTTTGCGTAGGCGGCGGTCTGGCGGGCGACATAGGCGAGGTTGGCGATCAGTTTCCCGAGGCGTCCCTGCTCCAGCAGGAAGCGCCGCCGCCGATCCGCCGGGACGCGCGCGTCGCTCAGGTACCCGGCCTCCACGACCGGCAACTGGTAGTTGGCGTCCACCATGATGTAGTTCTCGCGCACCGCCTGGAGGTCGCGCAACACGGCGCGCGCTTCGGGGAGTCTTCCCGCGGCCACGAGCCGGTTGTACTCGGCCGCGTGTTCGCGAATCGCCTGTCCGCCCAGGGCTTCTTCGTGGCTCACCGCGCCTTCGGGCGACAGCTTGCGCAACGCGCTCGCGATCGCGTGCTCCGGCATCGACGCGTCCCACACCGGGCGCATCAGCAGCACCGTCATCAGCATGTCGCGCCCGAAGTAGGTGGCGAAGTTGGGGAGCCCCGCCATCATCTTCTCGCGGTAGCACAACACTTCCATTCCGCGCACTTCGCGCTCCAGCCGGCGGAACCGCTCGGGGCGTGTGGTATCGGCCTTGACGGCGTCGTAAAACCGGCGGAACTGATCGTTGAAGATTGTTTCGCGGCCGAGCGGCGTGAGCGCGGCGGCGTCGGTGGTGACGCGCACGCGCATCCGTACCGGGCCGCTCCCCGAGGTGCGGCGGATCGTGATGCTCGATCCCGTCTGCGTCGCCGTCTCGCCCGGCATGCCCTCGATGGTGAGCCACAGGTGATTCCTGCCGTCGAAGCTCGGTTGTGAAACCTGGATCGACGGGCGTGGCGTCTTCGCGGTGACGACCTGTGGCTGCAGTCGGGCGCGCAGCGCGTCGACCGTCCTGGCGCCGAGCAGCGCGAGGTGGCGCGCGCGCTCCGGCGCCGGCAACCGCGCGATGTTCGCGATCAGCGTGTCGAGGTCGGGACGCGGGAACGGCGTAGCGTCGAACGGCATCGTGTCGCGCGCGGCGTACTGCAGATCTCGCTCCACGCGCATCGAGCCGAGGAGAAAGAGACCGAGCGTGACGGGAGAGGGGCTCTCGAGTACGTAACTCACCGAGCGCGTGCCGCGCGTCTCCGTGACGGCCGCCCCGGCCGCGCCCCACCAGAGCTGCGCCGGATGCCCGGCGGAATCGCGCGCGCTGAAGCCGACGCTCTCGTCGGCGGCGTCGGCCCACAGGTGGACCACGCGCCCCGTCTTGCGCTTCAGGTAGATCTGCAACGCATTCTTGCGTGTATCGCGGTACACGCGCGTCTCATATCCCTGATACGCCGCCGGATCGTCCAGCTGCGGCTCAGGAAACGCGAGGTAGGGGGGCACGGTGTCCGGCCGCACGACCTGGACGGCGGTCAGCACAGCGATGCGGATCATGGCGTCCTTCAATAACTCCGGGATGGGAGCGTGTCCATGTCGTACACCTTGATCCAATGCGAGCGCACCTGGACCCGTAGCTCGCGGCCCAGATAGCTGGCGAAGATCGTCGCCGACGTCTGCGCCGGCATGTGACAATCGACACATCGACCCACCAGCCGCTGCCCATACCGGGGAAAGAGGCCGCACTGCTGCAGCGTATGACACGTCAGGCAGCGTCCGGAGAACTCCGCCACGTCCCGTTGCTGGCGGTGGACGTCGTGACAGGTGGTGCACGTCATCGGCGACGAACGAAAACACTTGCTTCGTTGCAGCAAGGCGACCTGGTTCCCGTGAACGTCGACGGTGACCGATTCCGTCGGCGAGGCCAGCACCGTTCGTTTCGCGAGGGCCTGCCCCGGGACGTAGGTAAACGCATCGCTGCGCAACGGCGCGGTTCCACTATGACAGAGGGCGCAGCCGTCGAGCTGCCGCGCGCGGGGGAGGTGCGCCGGGTTCACGATGGCCGGCGAGCGCACCCAGCCGAGCAGCGACCGCTCGCGTCGCACGTGCTCGCGACCGGCGCCGTGGCACGTCTCGCACCGGATACCGACCATCGCCGTACTCGGCCGGTACCGGTTGATGACGCCGAGGCCCGGCTCGGCGTCGAACCACGCCGCGTGGCATTCGAGGCAACGCGGCGGGATCGGGCGGCCAAAGTTGGGACGGCCGTCGGGGTATCCCGGGCTGTACGCCCACCCCGTCCCTACCCAGTAGGAAACGGGAAGCTGGTACAGCCGATCGCCCGGACCCCAGTAGAGGTAGGACTGTCCTTTGCGCGTCCCTGTGACGATGTCGATGCGCTCGGTTCGCGTCGTCGTGTCGCGACCGCGGCCGAGCACCGCCGTCTGGTAG
This sequence comes from Gemmatimonadales bacterium, assembly GCA_035718325.1. Classification (GTDB taxonomy): domain Bacteria; phylum Gemmatimonadota; class Gemmatimonadetes; order Gemmatimonadales; family GWC2-71-9; genus DASTHG01. Next base: position 8,104 of record DASTHG010000442.1, read on the forward strand.
AACCCGGTCGCGGTCGAGTCCATGCGGAAGTACAGCAATGGATTCGACGTGCGCACGATGTTCAAGGGCTTGCTGAAGTTGCCGGCAATGGCCGCACGGGTGGGCGGCTGCGATGTCAGATGGTGCGCCGTCTGTTCGAAGCTCGCGTGCTGCTGATGGCAGCGAAGGCAGGCCGAGTCACCCGCGGTGTTGTCCGCCCGGACGGCCTCGGTCTGATGTCGATTGGTCAGGACGAGGACGACGCCGGCAGCCAGCACCAGGACACCCAGGCCCCAGATCAGGAAATGCGCCGCCCGACGGGGCTTTTCCATGGACGAGAAGTTGTCCCCTCCCCCCTATTCGGGGAAGCACCGGGGCGTATATTAGCCCCCATGGCCACGCGGGTTTGGTTGGCCCTGCCCTTCGCCGTTCTCGCGGCCGCTCTGCCGGGGTGTGCTCACCCAGGAAGCGGTCAGGTCGCCGATCACCCCCAGAGCGCCGACACTACGCATCCGGCGAACCGCAATCCTTCGACGGTTACGTCGGTGGATTCCCGGGTTGCGGCAAATGAACCGATCGAAATGGCGCTCGAGGGGAAGGTCCCCGGCCTCGAGGTCACGCGCACCTCCGACGGCTACGTTGCAATTCGCATCCACGGCCCGTCCTCGTTCTTCGGCAGCGGCGAGCCGTTGTATGTGCTCGACGGGATTCCGATCACTCCGGGCCCGAACGGCCGGATCAGTGGCCTCTTCGCAAAAGACATCGAGTCCATCCAAGTCCTCAAGGACCCCTCCGAAACGGCGCTGTACGGCGTGCGTGGCGGCAATGGGGTCATCGTGATCAAGACGAAACAGGCGTCCAGCAGGCCGAAGCAGTAGTTCCTACCGGAGACTCTAGACCAATGCGCACACCGCTCCTGATCCTTGCGGTCGTCGGGGTTTTCTGCCGTGCCACGCCGCTCACCGCCCAGGCCCCTGTCGAACAACGCATCACCGCTCTCATCGCCCAGATGACGCTCGCAGAGAAGCTGGGCCAGTTGAATCTCCCGACCTACAACCCGGGAGCGAACCCGTCCCAGGCGGATCTGGTGCGTCGCGGGCTCGTGGGGGGGTTCCTGAACCTCGACGGCGCCGACGCGACCCACGACATGCAGAAAATCGCCGTGGAGCAGTCGCGGCTCCACATTCCGTTGCTCTTCGGCCAGGACGTGATCCACGGCTACCGCACCACGTTCCCGATTCCGCTCGGCGAGGCGAGCGCCTGGGACCCGGAGCTGGCGGAGGCCACGGCGAAGTTCGCAGCGCGCGAAGCGCGGGCAGCCGGGCTCAACTGGACGTTTGCTCCGATGGTCGACATCGCGCGCGACCCGCGGTGGGGACGGATCGCCGAAGGCGCTGGTGAAGACCCCTACCTCGGGTCGGTGCTTGCCGCGGCGCGGGTGCGCGGGTTCCAGCAATACATCCTGGCCACGGTGAAGCATTTCGCGGCCTACGGCGGCGCCGAAGCGGGCCGCGAGTACAACACCGTCGACATGTCGGAGCGCACACTGCGCGAAGTCTACCTGCCACCCTACAAGGCCGCGGTCGACGCCGGCGCCGGTTCGGTCATGTCGGCGTTCAATGAGATCGGGGGCGTCCCGAGCTCGGCGAACCCGTGGCTCACGAACACCGTGCTGCGCGGCGAATGGCGTTTCCGGGGCTTCGTCGTGAGCGACTGGACCTCCGTCGCCGAGCTTGTAGCGCACGGCATCGCCGCCTCGCCGTCCGAGGCCGGGCGGCTGGCGCTCGGAGCCGGCGTCGACATGGACATGGTGGCCGGGATCTACGTCGACAGCCTCCCCTCCCTGGTGCGCTCGGGAAAGATCCCGATGGCGCAAGTCGACGAGGCCGTGCGCCGCATCCTGCGCGAAAAGTTCCGGCTGCGGCTGTTCGATGATCCCTACCGCGCCATGCCGCCCGTGGAGCCCGACACGGCGCTCGCCCGTCGAGCGGCTCGAGAGTCGATCGTCCTCCTGAAGAATGACGGCGGGCTGCTCCCCATCGCCGCAACGGCGAAGACGATCGCGGTAATCGGTCCCCTCGCCGCCGACACCGTCAATCCGCTCGGCCCCTGGTCGGGCAAGAGCCGCCCCAGTGACGTCGTGTCGGTGCTGGCAGGAATCAAACAGCGTGCCGGCTCGGGCGTCACCGTGCTCACGGCGCCGGGCACCGGCGTCACCGACGGCGACACCACCGGCATCGCCGCCGCGGTCGCCATGGCGCAGCAGGCCGACCTCACGATTCTGGTCGTGGGCGAAGCCGACACGATGAGCGGCGAGGCGTCGAGCCGCACGCGACTCGGCCTCCCGGGAGCGCAGGAACAGCTCGAGCGCGCGATCGTCGCTACCGGCAAGCCTGTGGTCCTCGTCCTCATGAGTGGGAGGCCGCTCATCCTGTCGTGGTCGGCGGAGCACGTCCCCGCCATCGTCGAGACCTGGTTCCTGGGCGACGAGGCGGGTCACGCGATCGCCGACGTGCTGTTCGGGGACGTGAACCCGAGCGGCCGGCTGCCGGCAACGTTCCCGCGCAGCGTGGGCCAGGTCCCGATCTACTATGCTGAGAAGAACACCGGACGCCCGGCGGTCGAGGGACAACACTTCACTTCCAAGTATCTCGATATCCCGAACACCCCGCTCTACCCGTTCGGGTTTGGCTTGAGCTACACGACGTTCGCGTACCGTGACTTGAAGGTGGCCAATGCGCAGCTTCGTCCTACAGATACGCTCGTGGTCTCGGTGACGGTGGCCAATACGGGAACGCGCGGGGGGACCGATGTGGCGCAGCTCTACGTGCACGATGACGTTGGCAGCGTGACGCGCCCGGTGCGCCAGCTGCAGGGCTTCCAGCGGGTGGAGCTCGCCGCCGGCGCGACGAAGACGGTCGAGTTCCGCGTCCCCGTGCAACAGCTCGGGCTATGGAACCAGGCTATGCGATATGTCGTGGAGCCGGGGAGCTTCCATGTTTATGTCGGCTCGAATTCGACCGCCGAACTAGTGGGGACCTTCGCCGTCGTGGGAGGTCGCTAGGGTGTCGCCATTCATGGCACGTCGACGCCTCCTTGTGGTAGGCTGTCTTCTGGCACTGGCCTGCAACTCGGACACGACACAGCCGGCAGGGCCGCCGGCCCTGGTGGAGAAGACGGGAGGCGACGCGCAGTCGTGGTATCACAACAACCCCCTCCCGACAGCGTTCAGCGTCACGGTGGTCGACGCGAACAGCACGCCGGTGCCCGGCGTCCAGGTCGACTGGGCGATCGTCACCGGCACGGGCGGCAGTTTGAGCCGCGCCGCCGATTCGACCGATTCCAAGGGTATCGCCCAAACCGTCCTCACTCTCGGCAGCGGCACGGTCTACGTCGTGACGGCCTCGGTGGCAGGACTGCCGTCGGTCACGTTCAGTGCCAACGGCGCCGCCCCGCCCGTCAGAGACTCCGTCGCCGTGAAGGACGACTTCTTCCAGCCCGACAGCGTCGTGCTCCAGGTGAACGACACCGTGTACTGGACCTGGGCGGGCTCGCAGAATCACAACGTGACGTTCGGTCCGGGACAGGCATCAGCGACGCAGAGCAGCGGCACCTACAACCGACAGTTCACGGCGGTGGGGAAGTTCGCGTATACCTGCACGTTGCATTCGGGGATGAAAGGCGTGGTGGTGGTGGTCAACTGAGGGAGTAGGTGGTAGGTGGTAGAAAACCTGCCACCTACCACCTTGCACCTACCCGGTATTCCTCATCCCCGCCGCGATCCCGTTCACCGTCACCAGCAGGGCATCCCGCAGCAGGTCGATGTCTGCACCACCGCCGCGCAACCGGCTCAAGATTTCCACTTGCACGAGGTTGATCGGGTCGACGTAGGGGTTGCGCACGTCGACCGAGCGTCGCAGCACCGGGTTGTGCTCGAGCAATTCCTTGTGCCGTGTCACGGTGAGCAGCGTGGCGATCGTCGCTCGCAGCTCGTCACGCAGTTGCTCCCCGATGGCCCGCAAGTGCTCCGGGACGAGCCGCAGATCGTAGCGCGCCGCGATTTCTGGTGACGCCTTGGCCAGCACCATTTCGACGAGATCGAGCGTCGACGAGAAAAACGGCCACGCGTCGTACATCTGTCGTAGCTCAGCAAGGTCTTGCCCTTCGTACCCCCTCTCCCGAGGGGAGAGGGGATCAGGGGGTGAGGCCGAGGGGTGGGCGTCGGGAGGTGAGGCCAACGCCGCGCCGACACCGAGCCAGGCGGGCAGCATGAGGCGCGTCTGGGTCCAGGCAAGCACCCAGGGAATGGCGCGCAGCCCTTCGAGGCCCGTGGTCGTGGTGCGGCGCGCAGGGCGCGAGCCGATGCGCAGCTTCTCGATCTCGGGCTGCGGTGTCGCAGCGCGGAAGTAGTCGATGAAGCCCGGAGTGTCGTGCACCAGCTGTCCGTAGGTCGCGCGGGCGGTGTCCGCAAGCAGCTGCATGCGATGGCGCCAGCGCGGCCCGGGGTCCTGTGCGGGACGCAGCGTCGCCTCGAGCACGGCGGTGGTATAGCGCTCCAGCGTTCGCAGCGCGATGCCGGGGAGCCCGAACTTCGAGTCGATCGTCTCTCCCTGCTCCGTGACGCGCAGCGAGCCATTCACCGAGCCGGGCGGCTGGGACTGAATCGCGAGGTGCATCGGCCCACCGCCACGGTCCACCGTCCCGCCGCGGCCATGGAACAGAGTGACGTTCACGCCCCGGGCTCGGCACGCGGCCACGACGTCTTCCTGAGCCTTGTATAACTCCCACGCCGCCGAGAGGCGCCCGTCGCCTTTCGCGGAGTCGGAGTAGCCGACCATGATCTCCTGGTGGCCGCGGATGCGCTCGCGGTAGCTCGCGAGCCCGAGCAGATCCGACACGGCGGTGCCCGCCTGCTGCAGATCGGGAACCCGTTCGAACAGCGGGACGACGCGCAGCGGCGGGGTGATTCCCGCCGCGAGCTGCAGCAGCTCGACCGCCAGCACATCCGACGGCCGGCTCGCCATCGAGATCACGTACGCGCCGAACGAGCCGGGCGGCACCGCAGCGGCGTGCTGGAAAGTGGCGATGACGTCCTGGACGTCGGGCGGGAACTGCGGCGCCGCCGCCAACAGGGCCGCGGCGGCTCGGCCCTGCCCGGCGATCTCGCGGCTGAGATAGGCGACACGCTGCGCTTCGTCCCACCCGGCGTACGAGCCATGTCCCAGGGCTTGTGTGATCGCGTCCAGTGCGGCGGCGTGGCGTCCCGACTCTTGGCGCAGGTCGAGACGGACTAACGCGAGGCCGAATGCAACCACTCGCCGCAGCACGTCACTCAATCGCCCGTCGGCGATGACCTCCGCCCGGGATTCGCGCAACGACCGCTCGCACAACGTCAACGGGTCGGCGAGGTCCTGAGGCCTCAGGTAGAGACGGGTGTCGGCCTTCCACTCGGCCAGGGCCCGCCGTCCCTTCAGGACATCATCGATCCAGTCGCGCGTATATGCGAGGCGATCGCGCACCTCCCGCAGCAGCGCGCGGTATGGCTCGCGCTGCACTCCCGCCCGGGCGACGAGCTCCGCGGATCCGTCCCGCATCGAAAGCTCGGAGCGCAGCGCGTCGATCTCCTTGTGGAAGAGGTCGGCGGCCATCCAGCGGGCGAGCAGGCACGCCTCGGTGGTGACGGCGGGAGTGACGTTGGGATTGCCGTCGCGGTCACCGCCGATCCAGGAGCCGAAACGGATCGGAGCGGCATCGACACCCAGCGGCTTGCCCGTCGCCGCGCGCAGTGCGCGATCGAGCGCGCGCAACGACTGCGGCACCGCGTCCCACAACGACTGCTCGATCACGACGAGGCCCCCTTTGACTTCGTCGATGGGGGTGAGCTGTCCGGCACGGGCTTCGCCGGTCTTCCAGGCAGCCGTGATTTCCCCGCGCAGCGCATCGAGCGCCTCGGCCTGCTCCGCCGGGGTGAGGTCGGGATGATCCTTGCGCTCGAGCAGCTCAGCGATGTTGCGCGCCTTCTGTCGCATGGTGCGGCGCGTGACTTCCGTCGGGTGCGCCGTCAGCACCAGCTCGATGCGCAGCGATCGCACCTGCTCGTGCAGCGCTTCCGGCGTCACTCCGGATGCGAGCAGCCGGGTGAAGCTGTCCTCGAACGACGCCTGCTGCGGCGCCGCGCCGGGCTCGCGCTGGTGCTCGCGCCGCCGCCGCAGGCGGTGGTGCTGCTCAGCGATGTTCGCCAGGGAGAGAAAATGGGCGAATGCCCGCGCCACGGTGAGCGCCTGATCCAGCGGCAGGTCGCGCAGCACATGCTCCAGCTCGTCGAAATCCTGGGCGTTGCCGGCGCGACCGCTCTTCGAGAGCGCCCGGACCCGCTCGACGGTTTCGTAGAGCTGCTCGCCTTCCTGCCGGCGCAGTGTCTCGCCGAGCAGGTTGCCGAGCAGGCGGACGTCATCGCGAAGAGCGGTGAGGCTGTCGGGATTCATCTCAAGCAAGCGTTGTGGGGCGACACGCCGAAGCGTGAGTCCAAGAAGCGACACCCTGAAGGGTGCGCCTCAACATTCACTGTGCTAAAGCACAGTGTCTCTTGGGGCTCACGCTTTAGCGTGTCGCCCCAGCACGGACTGCGGATCCCCTGGGTGGTCTTGGTGTCGGGGGTGTCGGCGCCGGATGCGGTACCATGATCGGCGGCGGCAACGGGATCCGAGTGTACCCCGACGCCTGTGCCACGAGTGCCAGCGCCACGCCGTTGGTCCACCCGAAGCCATCCTGATTGGGATATTCGCCGCCGCCGGCACGCCGGGTCAGGTCCACCACGTCGTACTTCTCCGTCATCCGTCCCGTCGCCTGATAGGTGCGCCGGTTGAGCGCGAGCCAGTGTGCGGCAGCCGAGTCGGCGATGTCGGCGCGGCCGTAGCGGCGCACGCCCTGGATGGTGAGCCACTCGAGCGGCGGCCAGCCGTTGGGGGCGTCCCACTGCTGGCCGGACGGGATCAGCGTGGTGACGAACCCACCGGGCTTGAGGAAATCCTTAGCGAGCCGCTCGGCGACGGCTTGCCCCTCGTCCGGTGTCGCCAACCCGAAGTAGAGCGGCGCCGCCGCGGCGAGCGTGGGACGGTCGGTCACGCGCTCGCTGTTCTTCCACCGCACGTCGTAGAAGAAGCCCGTCGCAGAGTCGTACGCGATCGCGAGCAGCTTCTGGCGGCGCGCTGCCGCGGTCGCCGCAAAGCGCGCTGCGACCTCCGCATCACCGGGCTGACCCCGCAGCCGCCGCAAGGCGGCGATCGTGCGCTCGGCGTGGTATAGGAGGCTATTGAGATCGATCGGAATGAGATCCGTCGTCTCGATCGTGAGCAGGTCCTTGGGATCGCGCAGCCAGCGGCTCGAAAAGTCCCAGCCGCTTTCCGCCGTGGCTTTCAGGTTGCGATACAAGGCGTCGCGCTGGGCCGCGGGAACTTTCTGGCCCAACTCATAGTCTTCGCGATACGCCTCGGGGCGCGGCTCGGGAACGTCGTCCCAATAGCGGTTGAGGATCTGCCCGTCCGCGAACCGCACCACCCGGCGATACGGCCGGCCCGGAGCGGCGCGATCCGAGCCGTCCATCCAGAACGCGTGTTCCGCCTCGAGGGCGTCGAGATAGGGGAGCGCCTGCGTGCTGTCGGTCGACTCGGCGAGTAACCCCACCATCGCGCCGAAAAAGGGCGGCTGGCTGCGGCTCAGGTAATAGGTGCGGTTGCCGTTGGGGATGTGTCCCTCGGTGCGGATCAGGTGCGCGAAGTTGTCGAGCATGTTGCGCACCAGATCGACGCGGCCGCTCTGCACCAGGCCCAGCATCGTGAAGTACGAATCCCAGTAGTACACCTCGCGAAACCGGCCGCCCGGGACGACGTAGGAGCGCGGCAGCGGAATCAGCGACGAATGCGAGTCGGCAGAGTCGGGGGACCGCGTGAGCACTGGCCACAGCGCCTGAATGTGCGCCTCCATCGATTGCGTCGTGTCGCTATGGAAGTCGGCGCCCACCGCCCGCGGCGCGTCAAAGTAGCGATCGACGAACGCTTTCAGAGTGAAACCAGGAGCGCTCCGTTCGCGCGCATAGCGCGCCACGATGTCGGCCGGCGCGAGCTTGGGGCGCGCGTCGACGAACGTCTTCGAGTCGGAAAACACCCGCGCCATCTGCACATCGTGAAACAAGGTCCCCAGGTCGCGCGCCGGGTTGTAGGCGGCGGTGACGCTGACGAGCGGGGCGGGCTGTTGGATGGACGATGCAGAGTGACACGCGGTCGCGGCGAGGGCGACGAGGGCGAATCGTTGGATGAGCTGGCGCATGGCGGAAATCGTACGGCCCTGAGCACCTTTGCGCCAGCGACTGCTTGCCTGCGCTGAGGTGAAGGTCGAAACGGGGACGTGCAGCGCCGGGCGTGGGGGCTAGGGACACGAGGACGCGGGGGCCGCACGGCCCGGACATGAGGTGCACCTGGCGGGCAGTGAGATCCGAAACGGTAGTCCGGGTCGAGCGCCCCCGCGTCCAACGGTCCCGGCGCCCCCACGCCCGGTGCTGCACGAAGCACTTCCCTCTTGACGACACCAACGTCCATGGCGATGCTCCCCGCCCGTGACCCCCAAACACACGCTGCTGCTGCTCTTCGCCCTGGGATGCGCGCCAAAGGACCATCCGCTCTTCCAATTGCTGCCTCCCGGCAAGACCGGCGTCACCTTTGCCAACACCATCACCCCCGACGACAGCGAGAACCTGCAATCGGATTATTTCATTTATAACGGTGGTGGCGTAGCGGTGGGGGACATCAACAACGACGGGCTACAGGACTTGCTGCTCACCGGCAACATGGTGCCGAGCAAGCTGTACCTCAACAAGGGCGGGATGAAGTTTCAGGACATCACCGAGGCGTCGGGGGTGAAGCCGGACTGCTGGGCTACTGGCGCTACGATGGCTGACGTCAACAACGACGGCTATCTCGACATCTACATCTCCTGCACCGGACCCGAGCGCACTCCGGCGGCGCGGCGCGCCAACAAGCTCTACATCAACAACGGCAACGGCACCTTCACCGAAGCGGCCGCCCGCTTTGGGGTAGCCGACACCGGCTTCACGATTCAAAGCGTGTTCCTCGACTACAACCACGACGGTAATCTCGATTTGTTCGTGATGAACAACTCGCCGCACGAGTTCGCGCGCGGGGAAGCGGAGATCCACCCAGCCGGGATCCAGGGCAAGGCCACCGGGAGCTACGACCAGCTGTACCGCAACAACGGCGACGGGACATTCACGAACGTTTCCAAACAAGCGGGGGTCCTCGAGAAGATCGGCTACGGGCTGGGCGTCGTGGTATGCGACGTGAACGGCGACGGGTGGCCCGACATTTACATCTCCAACGACGATGCCCCGAACGACGTGCTCTACGTCAACAACCACGACGGCACGTTCACCGACAAGGCGGGCGTGTACCTGAAGCACACCAGCTTCGCGGGGATGGGGCTCGATGTCGCCGACGTCAACAACGACGGCTGGCCCGACATCATGCAGACCGACATGATGTCGGCCGACTTGAGCGACCGCAAACGCATGAGCGGGGCGATGAATTACGGCGGCCTGGCGCAGCTGCGCATGCGTGGGTTCCGCGACGACTACCAGATCAACACGTTCCAGCTCTCGAACGGCGTCACGCCCAAGGGGGACGTCGTCTTCAGCGAGATCGCCCATCTGGCCGGCGTGGCGTACACCAACTGGAGCTGGAGTGCGCTGTTCGCCGACTTTGACAACGACGGCCGCAAGGATCTCTTCATCACCAATGGCTACCCCAAATCCGGCAACGACTACGATTACCAGATGGCGATGTATCGCATCAAGTACGGCGGGCTCGATCGGCAGGTCGCTCACGAGCGCGGCCGCGAGCTGCTGCGGCAACTGCGCAGCTACCATCTCCCCAACTACATGTTTCGCAACAACGGGGATCTCACCTTCACCGACGAAACCCGGGCGTGGGGGATGGAGCAGCCCAGCTTTTCCTACGGCGCGGCGTACGTCGACCTCGACAACGACGGTAAGCTCGACCTCGTCGTCAACAACATCGACGACCCCGCTTTCATCTATAGGAACGTCGCGCCCGAAGATTCAGCCCACCACTGGCTCGCCGTGCAGCTCCGGGGAGACGGCGCGAATCGCAACGGCATCGGCGCTACGCTGATTCTTTCCGCCGGCGGCGAACGGCAGTACATCTACCACAGTCCCTACCGCGGCTACATGTCCACGATGGACGACCGCGCGCACTTCGGTTTGGGACGCGCACGCCGAGTGGACAGCCT
>DASTHG010000443.1:0-8751 GCA_035718325.1 Gemmatimonadales bacterium
GCTGTGAAGGCGTTTGTCACCGGCGGGACAGGGTTCGTGGGAACCCATCTCGTCCGGGCCCTGCGCGCACGCGGCGACGCGGTCACCTGCCTGGTCCGTTCTCCCGATCGTGCGCGGGCCCTGGGGTGGACGGACGTCCGCATCGTCCCCGGCGACCTCGACACGCCGGCGGCCCTGCGGCAAGGGTGCGACGGCGCCGACGTCGTCTACCACGTCGCCGGACGGATCAGCGCGCGAAACCTGCAGGAGTTCCTGTCCGTCAATCGTGACGGGACCGCCCGGGTGCTGGACGCAGCCCGCGCCACGCCGCCGGGCCGCTTCGTTCATGTTTCGACGCTGGCCGTGGGAGGTCCCACGGTTCCGGGACACCCGATCGACGAAGCGCGGGCGCCCCAGCCGGTGACGAATTACGGCCGCAGCAAGCTCGCGGCGGAAGCGCTGGTGCGCGCCTCAGGAATTCCGTGGACGATCGTCCGTCCGCCCGTCGTTTATGGAGAGCGGGATCGCGAGACGCTGCGGATTTTCCGGTTGGCACGCGCCGGGTGGGGCCCGGTGATGGGCAACGGAACACAGGAGCTTTCAATCATCTACGCAGGCGATCTGGCGGAGGCGTTGATCGCGGCGGGCACCGCCACGGCGACGGCGGGGGGCGTGTACTATGCCGCGTCTCCGGACGTGACCACGAGCGCGGGGCTCGTGCGAGCCGTGGGAGTCGCCGTGGGGCGGACCCCCAGGATCGTGCGGCTCCCGGCCACGCTAGCGCGAGTCGCCCTGTGGACCGTAGGTTCGCTGGCGTCCCTGGCCGGCCGTGCGACGGTCCTGTCGGCGGACAAGGCAGACGAGTTCCTCGCCCCTGCCTGGACGTGCCGGCCGGACGCGCTGACGCGGGACAGCGGCTGGCGGGCGGCGACGGATCTCGCAGCGGGACTGTCCCGCACGGCGGCCTGGTACCGAGCGGAGGGTTGGCTGTGACGGCGCAGCGAACGAACCTGACGGCGCTGGACCGGTGGACGCTGGGCTATGTCGTGATCGCGACCGTCGCCCTGGCGCTCTCGTTTCGAGGCGATGTCATTCCGCACTGGCAGTTTCTGGTGGCGGCCCACGGGATGCTGGTGGGACTCGTGCTGCTCGCCCCGGCCGCGCGGAACTCCGGCCCGGTCGGGCGCTTCCTCGGCGACTGGTATCCGATGCTGCTGCTCGCGGGTTTATACGGCGAAATCGGGGTCCTGACGCTGGACGCCGGCTTTCAGAACGATTGGGCCATCCAGCGCCTCGAGGCGTGGGTGTTCGGATCACAGGTCTCGTATCGCTGGATCCGCGAGATGCCGGTGCCGTGGTTTTCCGCCGTCCTGCACACCTGTTACCTCGCCTACTATGCGATCCTCTACGCCGCGCCGGCCGGATTGTGGTTCTCGGGACGCAAGGACGCCGCGCGCCACACGATTCTCGGTGTGATGATCACGTTCTATCTCTGTTACGTCGTGTTCCTCTTCTACCCGGTGGCCGGCCCGCGCTACGCGTTCGACTTGCCGCACAACGCCGCCACCGAGGTGTGGCCCGCGCGACTGGCGCAGTGGCTGCTCGATCGCGGCGATTCGTGGGGTGCGGCGTTCCCGTCGTCGCACGTCGCGGCGTCGGTGGTCGCGACGGGGTTCGCGCTGCGCTACTGGCGGCCGCTGGGATTGACGCTGCTGCTGCCGACGGCGGGGTTGGTGCTGGCCGTAGTCTACGGCCAGTTCCACTACGGCATCGACGCGCTCACGGGGCTGGTGCTGGCAGGGATCATGCTGGCGGTGATGCAGCGCCGTCGCACCGCCGAGGCGACCGCGGTGGCGCCGGACTCAGTGGTGGGCGTGCTCGACGCCAGCACCAGCAGCTGAGAGCTCGGCCGCTTCGCCCAGGCGCAGGGCGTGGCGGAGGTCCGAGACGTAGAGCGAGTCGCCTTCGTCGGCCACCGGCCAGGTCGCTTCGGGCGCCGGCGCGAACAACCCCGCCACCACCCCCATCCCACCGTCGGGGAGCGTGTGCCCCGTCTCGTTGTCGTAGTAGACGGTGACGCGGTAGCGGTGCTCGGGAACGATGCGTACGCCGACGCCCGTGAGGCCGAAGAATTTCTTGATCGGCATGGCGACCACGTGGCCCGTCGCATCGGTGATCGGCAGCGCCCGCCAGATCACCCTTCCGGTCGTGACGTCGCGCAGCACCAGGGAATCGGCGTGGTCGTGCACGTGTCCGCCGATTCCCACGATTTTCCCAGGGACCGCGGGGCTGCCCTCGTAGAACTTCTCGGAGCGTCCCGGCGGCAGATCGAACGATTTGTCCCCGACGGGGAACGCAACGTCGAACTGCCACGGGTAGGCGCGCAACAGCGGATACCAATGGCCGTCGGCGCTGTAGGTGAGGATCAGCCGCGTCCGCACGCCGCGGTATGCCTGCATGGTGGGATTGTGCAGCATGGCGCTCGCGACGAGGCGATCGCCTTTGACGAATGGTGCGCCCATCAGCCAGCGGCTCATCCGCACCGCCCCGGTCTCACTCCCCGCCGCCAGCACGCGACGCGAAATCGGCAGAAACAGCTCGCGATGATTCGGGTCGATCAGGTTGTAGTGGTGCAGCAGCTCGCTCGGGACCGGCCGGCCGGCGGAATCGACCAGCTCGATGCGGAACCCCGACATCCAGCCGGTGAGCGGGAGATCCACCCCTGTGACCGGCGGATACACGGGATTGTGCGCGGTGTGCTCGTCCATGTTCATGCCGGCCATCCCGCTCGTCGCGGACATGTCCATGTGCGCCATCGCGGGGAGGTCGACCGGCGCGAGCTCGATCACCACCTCATGACGGTCGCTGTGGACTTCGACGCGAGCCGGTGGCAGCGCCCGCACCCACTCGAGCGGGGCGGGCGCAGGATGGACCGGTTTGACGGCGGCGGCGAGCAACAGCCTGAGCGGCAGCAGGATCCACGGCATGGGGCAAAATATAACGGCCCCGGATCGCTCCGGGGCCGTTCTCCTGGGTTCGCGGACTACTTCACCGTCAGGACGAAGTGCATCCCCAGCGCCTGGTGCGGCGTGCAGAAGCCCTTGTACGTCCCCGTCGGCAGGCCGGCGAACGACACGTCGTAGTGATCGTTGGCGTTGATCAGGAACGGCCCGGCGAGGTTGTCCATGCGATTCGCCATCGCCGCGTTCAGCTTCTCCGCGGCCCCGGCGGGAATCGAGTCCGCGTAGAACGACACGTTGTGCGGTCCGCCCTCGACGTTGATGAACCGCACGGTGCCGCCCGCGGGCACGGTGATCGTAGTGGGATCGAACTTGTAGGTGTTCCCGGTTCCCATCATTTTCACTTCCACCACCGGTCCGGTCGGCTCCGCGGCCGCCGCCGTTGCCGGTGCCGCGGCCGGCGTCGCCGGCGCAGCGCTTGCCTGCGCTTGATCACCCTTCTTGCCACACGCCAGCGCTCCGAGCGCCAGCACCGCCGCGACTCCAGTCAACCGCATCGTATCCCTCCGAAAGATTTCACACGTACAGGTTGCTTGTGAACGCGTTCACAATACACCGAGACGGCGCTGAACGGGAGAGCCTCGCACACGACCCACCGCCTGGCTCCTAATCGCTTTGGATCGTTGCAGTTAGAACTCTGCCGCGACAGCTCAGCCGCTCCGACCGCGAGCGGTGTGATCGCGCTCACGGGCGAGAGAACGGTGCCCACGCAGGTTGCCTCACCTTCACGGCCGTCCGCCGGCCATTCGCTCCACCACACACTGACCATCGTGCAGGAGGTATCTCGTGCGGAAGCAGATCGTCCTTGGTGTGCTGACGATACTCGCAAGCCCGGTCGCGGCCCAGAATTTCTGGCATCCTGGCATCGGGATTCAGGGTGGGTACGCCCGGATCAAAGCGGCCGGAACCGGCCGCTCCGACGCGATCGACTTGATCGAATTCCCCACCCCGGGATATGTCGCCCCGCTGCTCGCCGGGAGCAGCCTGTTCGCAGTCATCCCCGCCGGACGCCGGCTCGCCTTCGAGCCGACCCTCTCGTTCGCGAATCTGACGGAGAGCGTGGGCGGTGACGCGACGACCGCCCGCGTCGGCTTGCGCGCCGATCTCGCCTTCAGCTCATCGTTCTACGGGGCCGCGGGTGGCGTGATGAACAGCCTGATGCAAGGCGGCAATCACGCGACGCAGTTCGGCGCGCAGGTCGCCGCCGGCTACCGCTTCGCGTTGACCCCGCGACTCGATGGTCGGCTGGAGGCCGCGGTGACCGCTACGCAGAAGCGCCGTCCCGGCCTCGGCCCGACGGACACGTACGCGCTGCTCTTCGGCGTGTCGTCCCGGTTGGATCGCGCAGCCGCTCCGCGCGGTGCCCGCGCCGCTGCGCCGACCGGAGCATGGGAGCCGATGATCGGGGTGACGGGTGGATACAGCTCGATCCACGCCGACGGGACCAATGTGACGCTCACCGGGCTCATCCTTCCCGGGTTCGGCGGCAGCCTGCCGGCCTTGTCAGCATCGAATTCCTTCTTTCCCCAGGTTCCCACGCTCTTCGCCATCCTCCCAATCGGTCGGCGCCTGGCGATCGAGCCGGGAATCGACCTGCACCGCTTCCAGGGGAGCGGGCAGACCGTGTTCTCCGCCAACCTCGCCGGCCGGCTCGACTACGCCGTCGTCGGCGGATGGTACGCCGCGCTCGGCGCTCACGAAGAGTGGGTGAAGGCGACGAAGGGAAGCTTCTCCGATTCGACGAAGACGTCGGTCGGCATTCCCGGCGCGAGCGTGGCCTGGGGCTATCGTTTTCACCTCGCCGGTAACTTCGGCGCGCGCACCGAGCTGAACTACGTCGCGTTCGCCAAGAACGAGAGTGCCAAGACGCCCGCAGTGAATACGGTGAGCATCTTGTTCAGCCTCACCATGCCGCTCAAGTAACAGTCCCAGAACGCTTTACACCAACGGCCTCCCGCTCGCGGGGGGCCGTTCGTGTCTCCAGGTGTGCGCGGCCGGGGAACAGATGCGTCTCTCGTAGGACTCTCGAACAGGACTGGTCACGATGTTGTCGCACCGTCGTATTGCTGTTCTTCTCGCCGCCCTTGCGTTGCCCTGTCGCCTCTCCGGTCAGGGATGGATCGAGCCGGTCCGTCCGGTGCCGGGATGGGGCGTCGAAAAACTGCGCAGCGCCGTCTCGGTCGCGGTCAAAGACCGCGTCGCGGAGGTCACGGTCGAAGAGTGGTTCCAGAACCGCGGGCCGATGTTGGGCGAAGGGGTCTATCACTACCCGCTTCCGGGAGAGGCCGCGTTTTCGAGCTTCTCCCTGTGGCAGGGCGACGCCGAGCTGCGCGGCGAGACGATGGATGCGGCGCAAGCGCGCTCGATTTACGAGGAGATCGTGCGGCGCAAACGGGACCCGGCTCTGATCGAGCTGGCCGGCCACGGACTGATTCGCGCGCGCATCTTCCCCATCAACCCCGGCGAAACCCGGAAAATCACCCTGCGCTACACGCAGATCCTCGATCGCGAGGGCGACGCCTGGCGGTTTCGCTACGTCGCGGGCTCGGGCCCCGGGGCCACGGGGGCGACGCGGAGCTTTCGTCTCAGTGCCGACAGCGGCAACCGCTTCGGCGATCCCTACTCCCCCACGCACCAGATCCGGAGCAGTCGTTCGGGCAACCGGCTCGACGTGACGATGGCCGACAGTGCGACCACGGGCGACCTCGACCTCTTCCTGCCGCTGCGCCAAGGGCTCGTCGGCGTCTCACTCGTGACGCATCAGATGCCGGGAGAAGACGGCTACTTCATGCTGTTGCTGGCGCCGGGCGTAGCACACAATCGGGAGGCGCTGCGACGCGACCTCGTCGTGGCAATCGACGTGTCCGGGTCGATGTCGGGAGAGAAGCTCGCCCAGGCGAAGTCCGCCGTGGGTCAGCTGCTCGGCACGCTGCACGACGGCGACCGGTTCCGTCTGGTGGCGTTCGAGAGCGGCGTGCGGCGCTTCGACGCCGGCTGGACCGCTGCGACGGCCGACGGACGGCAACGCGCCAGCGATTGGGTCAATGCGCTGGAGACCGGCGGCGGGACGAATATCGCCGGCGCGCTGGATGAAGCCTCCAGCCAGCCGCCCGCCGAGGGCTCGCTCGGCGTGATCATCTTCCTCACCGACGGATTGCCGACGGTCGGCGAGCAGGATCCCGAGAAGATCGCAGCGCGCGCCGAGGAGCATCGCGGAGCGTTCCGGGTGTTCTCGTTCGGCATTGGGTACGACGTCAACACCTATCTGCTCGACCGGTTGACCGAGGGGGCACGTGGCGTGACCGAGTACATCGCCCCGGGGAGCGACATCGAGCGAGCCGTCGGGACGCTCGCCGGCAAGATCGCGAGCCCCGTCCTGACCGACGTGACGCTCACCGGCGACGGCGTGGAGCTGTACGACGTCCAGCCACAAGCCCTGCCCGACCTGTTCGCCGGAGACGAGCTGGTGGCGTTCGGGCGCTACCATGCCCGCAACACCACCGGCTGGTCGGTGGCGGTGCGCGGACGGCGCGGATCCGAGGACGAACAGTTCCGCTCGCCAACGGCCGGCGAGGTGTCGACCAACGCCTACATTCCGAGACTGTGGGCCTCGCGGAAAGCCGGCGCGCTGTCGCGCGAGATTCGGTTGCACGGCTCGACGCCTGAAACGCTCGCCGCGCTCAAGGACCTCGCGCTCCGGTACGGGATACTGACGGAGTACACGTCGTACCTCGTGCAGGAGCCGACCGTTGCCATGAACAGGGGAAGAGACATGCCCCCGCCCCCAATGGCGCTCAATGGCGTCGTCGTCACCGCAGCGCCCGTGTCCCAAAACGGCGCCGGAGCCGTTCGCCAGTCCCAGGCCGAGGCGAGTCTCGCGGCGAAATCGGTGGACCGCGAAGATCAGGACGAGCTGAACGACCGGCTGCAGATGCGGAGCGGCATCAATCCGACGCGCCGCGTCGGTGGCCGGCTCTACATCCTGCGTGACAGCGTGTGGACCGATCTGGCCGTTCGCGACACGCAGCGCACCGTCACTGTCGCGCCGTTCAGCGATGCCTACTTTGCGCTGCTGCGGTCGCTGCCGGAGCTCGTGCCGGCAATGAGCCTCACGCCTGGAGTGCTGGTGGCGGGCCGGCAGGTGAACATCAAGATTGCAGCGGGCGGAGTGGAATCCTGGACATCAGGAGAGCTGGATCGCATCGTGGCGAATTTCCGGTGAGCCGACACATGCAGAATGATGAATGCAGAATGCAGAATGGCACCGCATCCATTCTGCATTCAACATTCTGCCTTCTGCATTAGCCGATGCCAGACGATCTCGCCGACGTCTACCGCACGACGTATCCCGCACTGGTGCGATTCCTCTATCGCAAAGTGTGGGACGCCGACCGCGCCGAAGATCTGGCACAGGAAGCGTTCGCGCGGGCGCTGGCGCACCGGCCCGACAATCCCCGGGGGTGGCTCTTTGTGGTAGCGGCGAACATGGCACGCGACGAAGCGCGGCGAGCGGCCCGCGAGCGGCGGCACCTCACGCTGTTGAAGAGCGAGCCCGACCAGACGCCGTCGCTCGACGATACCGTCGGGGAGCAGCTCGACCGGGAGCGCGTGCGCCGGGCGCTGGACCAGCTGACGCCACGCGACCGCGAGGTGTTGTTGCTGTGGGATGCCGGGCAGTCCTACGATGAAATCGCCGTTCAGACGGGATTAGCCAAAGGCGCCGTCGGCACGACGCTGGCGCGCGCGCGGCGCCGGCTGGTCGAAGCATATGAGAAGGGAAGCGAGGCTGAGCATGTCGCACGTGGATGAAGGCACCCTGCACGCCTATCTCGACGGAGAGTTGGCCCCCGTCGAGCGCGAGCGCGTCGATACGCATCTGAAGGGATGCCCGGCGTGCCAGGCGCGGCTGGCGGAAGAACGGGCGATCCTCGAGCGGGCGAGCCGGCTGCTCGGGATGGCCACGCCTCCCGAGCGGGCGATGCCCCCGCTGACGCAATTGCGTCGACCGCCCGTTATCTGGCGGCTGCGCCGGCCCCTGGCCTGGGCCGCGACGCTGATCCTAGCCGTCGGGTTGGGCTGGTATGCCCGCGGGTTCCGGGCCCGAGCGGTTGCCGACTCTGTGGTCTTCGACTCACAGCCGGCGGCTCTGGCCACGGCCGACCACACCGCACCGCCTGCGGCCAGGAGCAACGCCAATCGAATGGAGCAGAAAGACGAAGCGTCACGCGACCGCGAGCGCATGGGCTCGCGGAGACTGGCGCCTGCCGAATCGGATGCGGTTGCACCCCTCAACGCGCTGGCGATGCGTCAGCGAGCCTCCGGAGCGCTGCAGCGGGACAGCTCCAGGCCGGACACCGCCAAGCTCGACGACGTGGCGACATTGGGTCGTAACGCACCGGCCGCCGTCTATGGCGGAGCCGGTATTTCAATTCGAGGTAGCCGGCCTCCCGCAGCCCAGGCAGGACCGCCGCCGGCAACACCCGAGCCGCAGGCCAAAGCAGCGGCTGCCCCCGTTACCATGGGGGAGGCGTCCTCGGGAGTGGTCGTGATCGACGGCGCCCTCGTCCGGCCGAAACGAGCGGCAGTCATTCTGTCGAGTGAATGGCCCCTCATCGCCCGCCAGCCGGCGAAGGACGTCCTGGGGGTCGAGCCTGTCGTGATTCCGGGGTTCGCCGTCCGCGCCTATCGCCGTAACCCTGCCGCGCGGGAGATCGTGGTGGAGCAAGTCACCGACGCGGGCACGAAGATCGCC
>DASTHG010000444.1:0-2140 GCA_035718325.1 Gemmatimonadales bacterium
CGACACCTTTAATTACGTGATCCGCAAGATCACACCAGCCGGCTCCGTGACCACGTTGGCCGGCACAGCGGGCACCCCGGGGTTCGTCAACGGTCCGGGCCAGTCTGCCAAGTTCGCATATCCCCAGAGCATCGCGATTGACGCAGACGGCAACCTGTACGTCGGGGACGTGCTGAACGAGGCGGTGCGCAAGGTGACGCCGGCGGGCGTGGTCAGCACCTTCAGCAGTTTTGCGGGCGTCGGCCCGTTCAATCAGCTCGGCGGTGTCGCGGTCGATGCGGCAGGCAACGTTTACGTGACGGATCGCAACGGCATTTACGAAACCGGTCCGAGCGGAGGAGTGGCGGTAAAGGTTGCAGCCCTGTCGGGCGCGAGTGCCATCACCGTCGCGCCGAGCGGGATGCTCTACATCACTGCCGGTCATCCCTTCACGAGCGGGGTGGGGGCGGTGTATTCCATGACGGCCACGCACGTGCTGACACTCCTCGCGGACACCGGGCTGTCCAATCGCCTACCGGCGATCGTTGTGGACGGCGACGGCAACCTGTATGTCGGGGATGTCGCCAATTCGGTCATCCTCCAAGTCACGCCGAGCGGCGCGGTCACGACGGTCGCGGGTTCACCGGACCTGCCGATTGCTACCGCGCTCGGCGGCCTGCCAGCGAAGATCAACTCACCCAGTGGTCTTGCATTGCTTTCGAAGAATAATCCGGTATCACTCGCAGTCGTCGACTCCTTCGAGGACGCTATTCTGCGAGTCGACTTGCCGTAGGGCCGAGTGCCATGCACGGCTCGGACCCAGCGCTGTACCGATGGCCGCAGCACGGGCTATTCCTGGCGCTCCTGTGCCTTGCGGCCTGCGGTGGCTCGAGCTCTTCATTGCCACCGGGGGCGGCAATCACCGCGAGCGCGGCGACCGTTGCACCCGGCGCCGCGGTCACGCTCACGTGGACGAGCACTCGCGCCCGGAGCTGTCAGGCCCAGGGCCAATGGTCGGGCCCACTCCCGCTTTCAGGCACCAAGACACTCTCTCCGCCGGCAGCCAGCAATGATTTCGGCATTGAATGTAGTGGACCCGGGGGTAGCGTGACGGCGGATGCTTCGGTCTCTGTCGTGCTGCCCGCATACACGATCACGAAGGTAAGCCTCTACGGGGTGAACGCGCTGAACGAATCTGGCGGGGTCGCAGGTTGGTTCGGCACCCCTCCGAGCCCTTCCGGGATTACGCCGAACGACACGGCCGCCTGGACGAGCGGCGATGCGCCGCCCCTTGCACCGCCGCCGCCCGGCCAGGACCCCCTCCTCTCCCCCTCGAACTGCCCAAGCGGCCCGTACGGAACGGTATGCGCGAGTCATGCGAGCGGTATCAACTCGGCCGGAGAGGTCGTTGTCAGCGTGACCGGCAGTCCAGCTGGCTTGACGGTCATCCATTACGGGCCCGGCTCAGCAACCATCATTCCCGAACTCCTCTCGGCGACCGCCATTGGAGACACGGACACGGTAGTTGGTCAGACGCTCACACGGCATGCAGGCGTGTTCGCCTCGGGTTTGCTAGTCGACCTCGGCACCTTGGGTGGTGCAACAAGCGTGGCGAATGGCCTGAATGCCGCGGGACGGGTGGTCGGCAGCGCGATGCTCGCAGGTGATATGGCGACGCACGCCTTCCTCGACGATGGGGGGGCGCTGATCGACCTGGGCGAACTTGGCGGGGGCACGTCGGCGGCCTGGGCTGTGAATGATTCTGGTGTTGTGGTTGGCGAGTCGACGATCTCGAACGGGGAGACCCATGCGTTCCGGTACGCGGATGACCAGATGGTCGACATCGGCGCTTCCTCTGGAACCTTCAGTTCGGCGACCGGAATCAATAATGCAGGCCTGATCGTCGGCACGTTCGTGCCCCCAAATTCGCCGAACGACGGCAGGCACACGCATCCCTTCCTTTACAGCAACGCGACGATGTTCGACCTCTGGGAAATCGCAGCTCGGCCAGAGACCTATCCGGCCGGCGAGGCAGTATGGTGCTGCAATGGCTTTGTACGGATCAATAATCACGGCCAGATACTCGTGGCACTGTGCGACGGAGACTCCGCCCTCTACCACACGTCCGATTGTTGGGGTGTTGTACTGACGCCACCCGAGG
>DASTHG010000445.1:0-17095 GCA_035718325.1 Gemmatimonadales bacterium
AGCGACTCGTGGATCGCGCCTGCGGAAGGCGAGCGACGTTTCACCTCGGCGATCACCCCGACCGAGCCGTCGGTGCAGCGCGTCCCGAATTGCGGCGGTGCGGGAGCGGCACGCGCGCGCCGTTCCAGCTCCGCGCGGTCCACCCGCAGCGCCGACACGCGACGTTGCGCAGCGGACACCAGAGGTTCGAGACGCCCCGGAGTCATCCTTGCATTCGGGCCGTATTCGGGTACATTATTCTTCGGCAAATCTTCGGGGAGATGTCATGCCTGTCACCCGGCGTCAACGCGAGATCCTCGACTACCTCACCCAGTATATCGAGGACCGCGGTTACGCTCCCAGTTTCGAAGAAATCGCGCAGCGATTTCAGTTCCACTCGCTGGCGACGGTGCACGAGCACCTCACCAATCTCGAGCGCAAAGGTTACATCCGCCGCACCCCAAACGAGAGCCGCGCCATCGAGATCGTGCCTCCGCGCGGCCAGAGCGGCGCGACCGAGCTGCCACTGCTGGGACTGGTCGCAGCGGGGCAGCCGATCGAAGCGATCTCCGACGCGAGCGATTCGCTCGCCGTTCCCGACGTCCTGTTGCCGCGCCGTGGTAAAAGCTACGTGCTCAAAGTGCGCGGTCGCTCGATGATCGATGAGCACATCAAGGACGGCGACTTCATCGTAGTGCACGAGCGCGCCCAGGCCGAGAACGGCGAAACCGTCGTCGCCCTGGTCGGCGGAGAGAGCGCCACGGTAAAAAAGTACTATCGCGAGCCCGGCGGGTGGATTCGCCTGCAGCCGGCCAATGCCGAGATGGCGCCGCTGCGCGTCAACGAGCGCGACGTCGTCGTCCAGGGCGTCGTGTTGGGCGTCATCCGCCGCTATTGATCCCCGGTGCGGCGCAGGCGCTCCAGCGCCGCGCGCGCCGCACCGGATTCAAGCGCCGTTCGCGCCGCCGTGATCCCCGCCTCGTAGCTCGGGGCGAGTCCCGCCACGTAAATCGCCGCCGCAGCATTGAGGACCACGGCAGCCCGCCCGGCGTGATCCGTCCCGTCCGCCAGGATGCGCTCGAGCCGGAGGGCGTTGGCCCGCGGCTCCTCACCCGCCAGCAGCAGGACATCGGCGATTGCCAGCCGATGGCGCTGCGGGTCGATCGTCCATTCGCGCACCGCGCCACCCTGCACCTCCCACACGTTCGTGAGGCCCGCCGGCGAAATCTCGTCCATGCCGATTTCGCCGTGCACCACCAGGGCGTGCTCCGCCCCGAGCCGGGCAAGCGCGTGCGCGACGAGCGGTCCGCGGCTCGCGTCGGACACACCGATCACCTGGCGACGCACGCCCGCCGGATTGGCGAGGGGCCCGAGCAGGTTCATCAGCGTGGTGACCCCGAGCTCTTTGCGGACCGGCGCCACGTGGCGCATCGCCGGGTGGAAGTTGGGCGCGAAGAGAAACGCCACGCGCGCCTCGCGTAATGCGTGGGCAGCGCCAGTGGCGTCGAGCTTGACCGACACGCCGAGGGCTTCCAGCACGTCGGCCGAGCCGCAGCGTGAAGTGTAGGAGCGGTTGCCGTGCTTGGCGACCGTCGCCCCCGCCCCGGCCGCCACGAGGGCGGCACCGGTGCTGATGTTGAACGTCGTAACGGTGCCGCCGCCGGTTCCAGCCGTGTCCACGAGATGGGGGGCATCGATGTCGACGCGGATCATCGCCTCGCGCAGCGCGCGTGCCGCCCCCGCGACCTCGTCGGCGGTCTCGCCTTTCACACGCAACGCCATCAGCAACCCACCGACCTGCGCCGCTGTCGCTTCCCCACGCATGATGACGCCGAACACCTGGGCGGCGTGGGACTCCGACAGCGATGCGCCGCCCGCCAGGATGCGGATGGCCCGTCCGAGGGGCTCGGAAGTCGGCTCGGTCATGCGTAAAGAAAATCGGCTTTTGTCAAATAGGACAAGGGGTTATCTTTGATTGGTGACCAGCCGGCCCTTCCTCGCCGTGGTGCAATACGACGGAGGGCAGTTCGTCGGCTGGCAACGCCAGCCCGAGGGGCGAACCGTGCAGGCGGAGTTCGAGGCGGTGTTGGAGCGGCTTACCGGCCGCCACACCGCGGCCACCGGAGCCGGTCGCACCGACACGGGTGTGCACGCCGTCGGTCAGGGGGTGGGATTCATCGCCGATGAACGCTGGAGCGCCGATGCGCCGGGGTTACGACGGGCATTGAACGCGCTCTTGCCTCCCGACATCTGGGTGGCGCGCGTCCATCCCATGACCGCCCCATTCCACGCCCGCCGCACCGCAACCGCGCGACGCTACCGCTATGAAATCGGCACCGACGACGCCAGTCGTTCACCGTTTCGCCGCCGCTACGAGTGGGCGCTGGCACGGTCCCTCGAACCGGTGCTGCTCGCCGAAGCCGCCGCGACGCTGCCGGGCGAGCATGACTTCCGCGGTCTCGCGGCGCACGGAGCCGCGAAGCCTGATTATCGGTGCCACGTGGTGCAGGCAACGTGGACCGCGCGCGCCAACGGCTCCGGGGTGACGTTTACGATCGAAGCCAACCGCTTTCTGCACCGCATGGTCCGCTTCCTCGTGGGCACGATGGTCGACATCGCGCTCGCCCGCCGTCCGCTGTCGGACCTGCGCCAGCTCCTGACGGCGACCGACAACCAGGCGGCAAGCCCGCCGGCACCGCCCCAGGGCCTGTTTCTCGAGGCGGTCACGTATCCTCCTGAACTCTACGCCGAGGCCATCTCATGAAGTTCTTTCTCGACACCGCCTCTCTCAAGGATATCAGCTGGGCGGTTCAGGCCGGTTTGATCGACGGCATCACCACCAACCCCACGCTCCTCTCCAAGCAGGCGGGGGACCTCGATCCCCGGGATGTGCTGAAGGAGATTTGCTCCATCGTCGAGGGCCCGGTCTCGGCGGAGGTCGTGGCGACCGACACCGAGGGCATGCTGACCGAAGGGAAGTCGCTCGCCAAGATCGCCGACAACATCGTCGTGAAGATTCCGATGCTCGAGGCGGGGATGGTCGCGGTGCGGCGGCTCACCTCCGACGGCATCCGCACGAACGTCACCCTGTGCTTCTCGAGCGTACAGTGTCTCGTCGCGGCGAAAGCGGGAGCCACCTACGTGTCGCCCTTCATCGGCCGCATCGACGACGTTGGCCAGGAGGGGATGGACGTGATCCGCGAGACGCGGCAGATGTTCGACAACTATTCCATCGCCACCCAGATCCTCGCGGCGTCGATCCGGCACCCGCGCCACGTCGCCGAAGCGGCGATGATCGGCGCCGATGTCGCCACGCTGCCGCCCGAGGTGCTGAAGAAGCTGCTGCAGCACCCGCTCACCGACCGCGGGCTGCAGGCGTTCCTCGCCGACTGGAACAAACTCAAGCCGGCGGCACGAGCCTCGGTGTGACCTGGGAATCGCCGCTCTCCGGCCGCTACGCCTCGCCCCCGATGCAGGCATTGTGGAGCGAGCGCCGCCGCATCGGGCTGTGGCGCCGTCTGTGGTTGGCGCTGCTGGAGAGCGAGCGCGAGCTGGGACTCGAGATTCCGCCAGATGCCGTCACACAAGTCCGGGCCCATCTCGACGACGTCGATCTGGCGCGCGTCGCCGAGCTGGAGAAACGGCTGCGCCATGACGTCATGGCGCACATTCACGCTCTCGGCGAGCAGGCGCCGGCAGCGCGGCCGTTCATCCACCTCGGCGCGACGAGCGCATTCGTCACCGACAACGCCGACCTCGTGCTGATGCGCGAGGGACTCATGCTGCTGCTCGGTCGCGTCGCCGCGGTGCTCGTGGCCCTGGGACACGTGTCCCGCCGCCATCGCGCCCTTCCCTGCCTCGCCTACACGCACTTTCAGCCCGCGCAGCTCACCACCGTGGGCAAGCGGGCGACGCTCTGGATGCAGGAATACGTGCTTGACGCCGACGAGTTGCTGCACCGGGTCGAGGCGCTCCAGTTCCGCGGCGTCAAAGGCACCACCGGTACACAGGCGAGCTTCCTCGACCTGTTCGACGGCGACCACGACAAGGTGCGCGAGCTCGACAGCCGCGTGTCGGCGAAGATGGGGTTCACGAAGATCTTTCCGGTCACCGGTCAGACCTACAGCCGTAAGCAGGACGCGCAGGTGCTGGCGGCCCTCGCCGGCCTCGCCGCCTCAGCGGCGAAGTTCGCCACCGACCTGCGCCTGCTGCAGCACGAAGGCGAGCTGCTCGAGCCCTTCGAGAGCGAGCAGGTGGGCTCGTCCGCCATGCCCTACAAGCGCAATCCGATGCGGGCCGAGCGCATGACGAGCCTGGCGCGTTTCGTCATCGAGCTCGCGGGGAACGGTTGGCATACCAGCGCCGAGCAGTGGCTTGAACGGACCCTGGACGACAGTGCCAATCGCCGCCTCGTGATTCCCGAAGCATTTCTCGCCGCCGATGCCATTCTCGTTCTCGCCACCAACGTCGCGGCCGGACTCGAAGTGCGCGAACCGGTCATCCGCCGCCACGTCGACGACACGCTGCCTTTCCTCGCCACCGAGCGCTTGTTGATGCGCGGGGTGAAGGCGGGCGGCGATCGGCAGCGCCTGCACGAAGTCATCCGCGGCCACAGCCTCGCGGTCTCGCAGGCCGTGGCTGAGCGCGGCGCCGCGAACGATCTCTTGGCCAGGCTCAGCGCCGACCCGGCCTTCCGCACGCTCGGCGTGGTATCCCGTCCCGATGAGCTCGACCCGGCGCACTACGTCGGCCGGGCGCCGCAGCAGGTCGACCACTTTCTCGACGAGGTCCTTCCCGCCGTGCTCCGCCGCATCGAAGCCGTCGCGCCGACCGCAAGTGCCGCCGAGGTGAAGGTATGACGAGCGTCACGCCGCTCGTCGCCAGTAACCTGTCGCTGCCGCTGCTGCGGCGCGGGAAGGTCCGCGAGATGTACGAGGTCGATTCCGACACCTTGCTGATGGTGGCAAGCGATCGCGTCAGCGCGTTCGACGTCGTCATGAAAGAGCCGGTGGCCTACAAGGGGGCGGTGCTCACCCAACTGTCGGCGTTCTGGTTCCAGAAGCTGGCGCAGGTCGTCCCGCATCACCTGATCACCGCCGACGCGGCCGAGATCATAGATCGAGTGCCCGCGCTTGCGCCACACCGCACCACCATCGCCGGCCGCGCCATGCTGGTGCGCCGCACGACGCCCGTCCCGTTCGAGTGCGTCGTCCGCGGCTACCTCTCCGGCTCGGCGTGGGCGGAGTACAAAAGGTCGGGGACGCTGGCGGGCGAGCCGCTCGGCCCCGGCCTCGTGGAAAGCGCCAAGCTCGAGCCGGCGATCTTCTCCCCGGCGACCAAGGCCGAGACGGGTCACGACGAGAACGTCACCTTCCAGCGGGTAACGGACGCGTTGGGGGCCGACCTCGCCAACACCCTGAAGCGGGCCAGCCTCTCCCTCTACGAGAGTGGCCGCGACTTCGCCGTCGGCCGGGGCATTATCATCGCCGACACGAAATTCGAGTTCGGCACGACGGCCGACGGCACGCTGCTCGTGATCGACGAAATGCTGACCCCCGATTCCTCACGTTTCTGGCCCGCCGACCGGTACACCCCCGGCCACGGTCAGCCGAGCTTCGATAAGCAGCCGCTGCGCGACTTCCTTGCCGGCCTCAAAGACCAGGGGAAATGGGACGGCAACGAGCCGCCGCCCGCGCTGCCTCCGGTCGTGATCGCGGCGACGAGTGCCCGCTATCGCGAGGCCTACCGCCTGATTACCGGACGGGCCCTGGAGGTCCCGGCGTGAGGATGGCCCCCGAAGGGTGGCCGTTCATCGCGATCGGGTGGGGACTGGCCGCACTCGTCGCCGTGGCGGCACTGCGCTGGAGCCCGTGGTGGTGGGGACTCGAGGTCCTGCTCGTGCCGCTCGCCGTCTGGCTGCTGGTGTTTTTTCGTAACCCCGAGCGCCAGGGCCCCCGGGGCGACCGCGTGGTGATCGCGCCGGCTGACGGGCGCATCGTGAGCGTGACGGAGACCGACGAGCCGGCGTTCCTGCACGGCCGGGCGCTCCGTGTGTCGATCTTCATGAGCGTGTTCGATGTGCACGTGAACCGCTACCCGGTGTCAGGGACGGTTGCGTACCGGAACTACAATCCCGGGAAGTTTCTCCATGCCGCGGAGGACAAGGCGAGCCTCGACAACGAGCAGTCCTCGATCGGGCTCACGGGACCCCACGGGGCGGTGCTGGTGCGGCAGATCGCCGGGCTGATCGCGCGCCGCATCGTGACCGACGCCAACGTCGGCGATCACGCGACCCAGGGCGCACGCCTCGGGATGATCCGCTTCGGCTCGCGCGTCGACGTCTACTTGCCGCTCACGGCCCACGCCGCCCCCCAAGTCACGATCGGCGACCGCGTGGCGGCGGGCACGACCGTGCTGGCGGAGTATCCGCAATGACCTTGCCCACCCAGTCCAGCGGCAGCGGCCGCCGCGGCGTGAAGCGGGTCGTCATCATCGTACCCAGCCTGTTCACGCTCTTCAATCTGTTCTTCGGCATGTGGTCGATGACGCTGGCGTCGCGCGGCGAGCTGTACCGGGCCAGCTGGTTCCTCGTCTTCGCGGGGATTCTCGACACCCTGGACGGCCGCATCGCGCGGCTCTCCAACACCGGCACGCGCTTCGGCGCCGAGCTCGACAGCTTGGTCGACGTGGTGAGTTTCGGGGTCGCCCCCGCGTACCTGATGTATGAGCTGCACTTCGCCACCGCCGGGCCCGCCGCCTGGATCTTCTGCTACTTCTACGTGATGGGCGCGGCGATCCGTCTGGCGCGGTTCAACGTGACCCAGGCGGGACGGGCCAAGACCTACTTCGTGGGCCTGCCCTCGCCGGCCGCGGGCATGACGCTCGCGACCTACTACCCGTTTACGCAGACCGATTTGTATACCCAGCTGCACGGGCTGCCCTGGCCACTGCTGCTCAATTTCCTGATGATCATCTGCACCATCCTGATGGTCTCGAACGTCCGCTACGCCACGCTGCCCCGCGCCAGCCTGCGCACCCCGCGGGGGCTCTTGGGTCTCCTGATCGTCCTGCTTATCGTGTACTTCGGCGTCACGCAGCACGACGTCTTCTTTTTCCCGCTGGGGATCGCCTACATGACCTACGGCGTCGCACGCGCCGCGCTGCTGGGGTTCTTTGTCGGAGAGGACGCCGGCGAAGCCGATATCGCCGGACCGATCGTGATCTCGGATTCCGAAGGCGATGCCCAGAACGGCCAGTCGTTCGGTTCCCGCTCACGCGGCATCTCCCCGCGGGGGCGCACCTGATGCCCTCCTTCCGGGTGGAGGTCCGCGTGATGCCGCGCGCCGCGCTGCTCGACCCCCAGGGGCAGGCGGTGCAGCACGCCCTCCACGCGCTCGGCTTCGCCGAGGTAGGGACAGTGCGTGCCGGCAAGCACCTCGTCTTGCAGCTCGAGGCGCCCACGGGTGATGCCGCGGCCGCGCGCGCCCGGGCAATGTGCGACCGATTGCTCGCCAACCCCGTGACCGAGGACTACCACGTGCTGGTGGAGGCCGCCTGATGCGCCGCGTCGCCGTCGTCGTCTTCCCGGGATCGAACTGCGACGCCGATACTTTGGACGCCGCGACGGCCGCGGGGTCCGTGGCCTATTACGTCTGGCACCAGGAGACCGAGCTGCGCGGTGCCGATGTGGTGATCCTGCCCGGCGGCTTCAGTTATGGCGACTACCTGCGGTCCGGCGCGATTGCACGCTTTTCCCCCGTCATGCGGGCGGTCGCCGCGCATGCGCGTGACGGCGGCACCGTCGTGGGGATCTGCAACGGATTTCAGATACTATGCGAGGCGGGACTGCTCCCGGGAGCCTTGATGCGCAACGCCGGCCAGCGCTTCCTGTCGCGGCCGGTGCGCGTTCGCGTCGAAACGCCCGACACCCCCTGCACCACACTGTATACACGGGGCGAGGAGATCACCGTGCCGGTGGCGCACGGCGACGGTCGCTATGTCGCCGACGACCGGACGCTGCGTGAGCTGGAAGCCGAGGGGCGCGTCGTGTGGCGCTACGTCGGCGAGAATCCCAACGGATCCGCCCGCGCGATCGCGGGTGTCTGCAGTGCAAGTCGTACCGTAGTCGGCCTGATGCCGCATCCCGAGCGCCGCAACTCGGCAGCCCTTGGCGGGTCGGACGGCGCTCGTGTCTTCCTTTCCCTGGAGGCTGGTCATGCGACACAGCATGCTGGTCGTGTGCGTGCTGCTGGCGGGCACCACGCTGGGCTGTGACAGGTGGAATCTGCTGGTCGACAAGATAAAGAATCGCAATAAACCGCCGACGACGGCGGCGCGGGATACCACGAAGCATGCGACACCGGGGGCCCCTGCTGCTACCGGCACGACAAAAGCGCCGGCGACCAACGGTGCCAAAGCGACCCCAACACCCGGCGCGAAGGGTCCGGTCAATACCATCACGCCCGCAGCTCCGGTGGCCAGCGCGCCGAAGCCTACGCCGCCGCCCCCGCAGCGCAACGTAATCGAGCCAGCACCGTCGCATCCGGTGCTCGCCGACGAGCCGTACAACTCCGCCGACACCGGGACCATCGCGCCCGGGATGAGCGCCAAGGACGTCGAGGCCCTGTGGGGGCCGCCGGCAGCGCGCCGCAGTGCCGGAGCGTACACCTATCTCCTCTACCCCAACGGTTGCGAACACACCTGCGGCACCGAGGACCTCGTGATCCTCCAGAACGACCAGGTGGTGGACGCGGTGTTGCGCTGGCACGGGCACGGCTACAGTGGCCAGTCGTCCTCACCGCGAGCCCTCCCCCCCGGCCGAAACCAGGTCACGACACCGTGAGCGACATCAGCCGGAACGAGGACGAGTATTTCGCGCGGCGCGACGCTGAGCTGCTGCGGCAGCAGCGCGCCGCGCTGCAGCTCGAGGCCGCCGCAGCCGAGCGCAAATCGCACTTCATGAAATGCCCGAAGTGTGGCTATGACCTGATCACCGGGGACTGGGACGGGGTGCAGATCGATCAATGCACCCATTGCCACGGCATCTGGTTCGACGCGGGTGAAGCCGAGGCGGTGCTCAAGCACCCACACCCCAACGTCATTGCCCGGGTGATCCGCGCGGTGATGAAAGGGGTCTCCGGCGCGCGGGCCCAGGGCTCGTGAGGCGGACGCCGGCCACTCTGCCCGGCGATCCGCCGATCACGCGGGACCTGATCCGCCAACACAACCTCACCGACCTCGAGTACACCCGCATCGAGGCGTTGCTCGGCCGAACCCCGACCTTCGCCGAGCTCGGCATCTTCTCCGCCCTCTGGAGCGAACACTGCTCCTATAAGCACTCCAAGACCGTCCTGAGGACGTTTCCCACCACGGGCCCGCAGGTCGTCCAGGGACCCGGGGAGAACGCCGGCGTCCTGCGGCTGCCGGATGGCTGGGCGGTCGCCTTCAAGATCGAATCGCACAACCACCCCTCCGCCGTCGAGCCCTACCAGGGCGCCGCCACCGGCGCGGGCGGGATCCTCAGAGATGTGTTCACGATGGGCGCACGTCCCGTCGCACTGCTCAACAGTCTCCGGTTCGGACCGCTCGCGGATACTCGCAATCGTTACCTCTTCGCCGGCGTGGTGCGCGGCATCGGCGACTACGGCAACTGCGTCGGCGTGCCGACCCTGGGCGGCGAGGTGGACTTTCTGCCCGGCTACTCCGGCAATCCGCTGGTCAACGCCATGTGCGTCGGCATCCTGCGCGAGTCGGAGTTGATCACTGCAGCGGCGCACGGCGTGGGCAACGTGCTGCTCGCCGTCGGAGCGAGCACGGGCCGCGACGGCATCCATGGCGCCTCGTTCGCCTCGGAGGAGCTGTCCCAGGAGAGTGAGAAGCGCCGGCCCCAGGTCCAGGTCGGCGACCCGTTCACGGAGAAGCTGCTGCTCGAAGCGAGCCTCGAGTTGATCGCCTCGGGACATATCGTCGCGATCCAGGACATGGGTGCCGCCGGTCTCACATCGTCATCGGCGGAGATGGCAGCCCGCGGTGGCGTGGGAGTGGAGATCGACCTGTCGCGCGTTCCCACGCGCGAAGCGGGTATGACTCCGTACGAGATTCTGCTCTCGGAATCGCAGGAGCGCATGCTCGTCGTGGCGAAACATGACTGCGTCGCACCGGTGCAGGCGATCGCTGCGAAGTGGGAGCTGACCGCCACGCCGATCGGTCGCGTCACGGACGACGGGATGTACCGCTGCACCTGGAGCGATCAGGTCGTCGTGGAGATCCCCGGCCGACAGTTGGTGGAAGACTGCCCCATCTACTCGCCCGAGGCTGCGGAAGACGCCGCGACCGTCACCCAGAGAGCGCAGCACCCGGCACCCGACACGCGGCGCCCGACACCTCAGGACGCCCTGCTCCGCCTGCTCGATCATCCGCCAATTGCCTCCAAGCGCTGGGTATTCGAGCAGTACGACTCGACCGTGCAGGCGGGCACGGTGCTCTCCCCAGGGGGAGACGCCGGTGTCTTGCGCGTCCGGCATGCGGATTTCGGAATCGCCGTCACGACGGCCTGTAACGCGCGGTACGTCCGGCTGCGTCCCTACGAGGGGGGCAAAGCGGCCGTGGCCGAGGCCGCGCGCAACATCGCCTGCACCGGAGCTCGGCCGCTCGGCATCACCGATTGCCTCAACTTCGGCAGTCCGGAACGGCCAGCCGTCTACTACCAGTTTCGCGAGGCGTGCCGCGGCATCGCCGACGCGTGTCGTGCCTTCGACACGCCGGTGACCGGAGGAAACGTCTCCTTCTATAACGAGAGTCCCACCGGAGCGGTCGATCCGACTCCCGTGGTGGGAATGGTGGGATTACTCGAGCGCGTGGACGGCGCAGTCCCGAGTCACGCGCGCGTCCCCGGTGACCGGGTCCTCGTCCTGGGCGAAACCCGTGCGGAGCTCGGCGGCTCGGCGTACTGGGAAGCTATCCTCGAGTGCCCGGGCGGCGAACCACCGGCCGTCGAGCTCGCCGCTGAACGGCGCCTCGTCGATCTGCTGATCGCGGGCGCCCGCGACGGACTGTTCCACTCGGCACACGACTGCTCCGATGGCGGGCTCGGCATTGCGCTCGCCGAGATCGCGATGGGCGGCCCCTATCAGCAAGCGGGATTCGGCGTCGATCTCGATCTCACCGGATATGCCGCAGGCCTGGATGGGAACGAAATCCTGTTCAGCGAATCCCACGCTCGCGCCGTGGTCACCTGCGCACCCGAGAAGGCCCCAGCCGTGGAGCAGCTTGCGCGAAGCACGGGCGTTGCCGTGTACGACGCCGGCATCGTGAAGATGCCGAATGAAGCATTCACTTTGCGACTGCGCGACGGCAGCATCTCGCGGACCGTCGGCGCGTTGCGCGAGGTATATTTCTCGGCGATCCCCAAACGTATGGGTGACTAGACCAGATCATGTGCGGCATCATCGGCGTTTCCGGCATTCCCGACGCGGCCCGGAAGGCGTACCTCGGCCTCTATAGCCTGCAGCACCGCGGGCAGGAGTCCTCCGGTGTGGTCGCCGTCGACGGCGAAGGGGTCGCGCGCTCCCATCGCGGAATGGGACTCGTCTCCGACGTCTTCACCGAATCGGTGCTGGCGGGGCTCCCGGGGGACACCGCGATCGGGCACACCCGCTATTCGACCGCAGGCAGCTCGGTGCTCGCCAATGCCCAGCCCATTCTGGCGCGCTATCGCGAAGGTCCGCTCGCCCTCGGCCACAATGGCAACCTCACCAACGCGGCGCAGCTGCGCGCCGACCTCGTCGACAAGGGCTCGATCTTCCAGACCTCGTCCGACAGCGAGGTGCTCGTCCATCTCATCGCGCGCTCCGAGGCCCGCGAGCCGGAAGATCAGCTGCTCGACGCTTTGGAGCGCGTGGAAGGCGCCTATTCGCTCGTCGTGACGATCGGCCGCACCTTGTACGCCATCGTCGACGCGCGCGGGTTCCGACCTCTGTGGCTGGGGCGCCTGGGGTCGGGACTCGTGGTCGCTTCGGAGACCTGCGCCTTCGACCTCATCGGCGCGACTCCGGTCCGCGAGCTCGAGCCGGGCGAATTCCTGCGGATTCACGACGGCGCAGTCGATCGTCTCCCCTCGCTTCCCCCGAAGCCGCACCGGCGCTGCATCTTCGAGCTGGTCTACTTTTCGCGGCCCGACAGCACGATTTTCGGCCGTTCGGTGGATCGGGTGCGCCGCGCCTTGGGACACGAGCTGGCGCGGGAGCATCCCGCCCCCGGCGCGGACTGCGTCTTCTCGGTGCCGGATTCCTCCAACGCCATGGCACTGGGGTTTGCCGAGGAAACCGGTCTCAAGCTCGAATACGGCCTGATCCGCAATCACTACGTCGGCCGCACGTTCATTAATCCTACCCAGGACGGCCGGACCGCCAAGGTGAAGATCAAGTTCAATCCGGTGCGGGAAGTGCTGGAAGGGAAACGGGTTGTCGTCGTGGATGATTCGCTCGTGCGGGGGACCACCAGCAAGGGCCTGGTGCAGATGATTCGTGCCGCCGGGGCACGAGAAGTGCATTTCCGTGTGGCGTCTCCTCCCATCACGGGCCCATGCTACTACGGCATCGATACGCCGACGAAATCGGAGCTGATCGCCTCGAGCCACTCCATCGAGGACATTCGCCGGCACCTGGGGGTCGAGACGCTGGGGTATTTGTCGCTCGACGGGATGTTGCGCGCGGCCGGTGGCGACCCGACGGGATTCTGCCACGCCTGCTTCTCCGGCCACTACCCGACGCCACTCCCCGACGAATCCGCCACGCTCCGCCACGCCGCTCCGCTGGTGCCCGTTACCGTCTGACCACCCGCACCGATCGCCAGCCATGCCGTCCGTAGAACGGTTCG
The DNA here is from genome assembly GCA_035718325.1 of Gemmatimonadales bacterium. GTDB lineage: Bacteria > Gemmatimonadota > Gemmatimonadetes > Gemmatimonadales > GWC2-71-9 > DASTHG01. Next base: position 12,856 of record DASTHG010000445.1, read on the forward strand.
TCTACTTCTTTGGACAGGGGCGAGCCGACGGCTCGGCCGCCATGCGGGACATCCTGGGCGGCAAGGGCGCCGGCCTCGCCGAGATGGCAAATCTCGGCTTGCCGGTCCCTCCCGGGTTCACGATCTCGGCCAAACTCTGTCTCCGCTATCTCGCCGACGGCTCGTTCCCCGACGAATTGCGGGAAGAAGTCGGGCGCCACCTCAAGAACCTCGAGCAGGCGACGGACAAGAAGTTCGGGGACCGCGCCAATCCCCTCCTCGTCTCGGTCCGCTCCGGAGCCGCGGTGTCCATGCCCGGGATGATGGAAACGATCCTGAACCTCGGGCTGAACGACGAGACCGTGCAAGGGTTGATCGCGGGTTCGGGGAATCCGCGCTTCGCCTACGACTCCTATCGCCGCTTCGTCATGATGTACGGCGACGTCGTCTTCGAGCTCGGCAAAGAACCGTTCGACGAGGTGCTCGACGAGCTGAAGCGCCGTCGCAAGGTGGAGCGCGATATCGACCTTCCCGCGGATGATCTGCAGGCGCTGGTCCGCGAGTACAAGGCCATCGTCCAGTCGCGCCGCGGTGTGCCCTTCCCCGACGACCCCAAGGCCCAGCTGTGGGGCGCCATCGAAGCAGTGTTCAAGAGTTGGCGCACCCGCCGGGCCATCGACTATCGCCGCGTCCACGGGATCCCTGACGAGCTGGGGACCGCGGTGAACATCGTCGCGATGGTCTACGGCAACATGGGGGAAGACTGCGGCACCGGCGTGGCCTTCACGCGCGACTGCCGCACCGGCGCAGCGACGCTGAACGGCGATTTTCTCACGAACGCTCAAGGCGAGGACGTCGTCTCCGGCGCCCGCACACCGCTCCCGCTCGAGAAAATGAACCGCGGCAAGCTCGCCAAGATCTACAAAGAGCTCGAAACGGTCGCCGAGAAGCTCGAGAACCACTTCAAGGACGTCCAGGACATCGAATTCACATTCGAGCACGACCGGCTGTACATGCTGCAGACGCGCCGCGCCCAACGAACCGGGCTTGCGGCGGTACGGATCGCGGTCGAGCTGGTGCGGGAAGGAAAGATCGGGAAGGACGAAGCGGTGCAGCGGGTGCCGCCCCAGGATCTGGACCAGGTGTTCCACCCGATGGTCGACCCGGCGTCGAAAGAAACCCTCATCGCGAAGGGGCTCCCCGCTTCACCCGGCGCGGCGATCGGCGAGGCGGTGTTCGACGCCGACGTCGCCGAAGCCATGGCCAAGAAAGGCCACAAGGTGATTCTCGTACGCCCCGAGACGAGTCCTGAGGATTTCCACGGGATCGTCGCCGCGCAGGCCGTGCTGACGGCGCGCGGCGGCATGACCAGTCATGCGGCGATCGTCGCGCGCGGTATGGGCAAGACCTGTGTGGTGGGCGCGAAAGACATCGAGGTAGAGCCCGCGGCGGGCCGTTTCCGGGCCAATGGCCGCATCGTGAAGCAGGGCCAGCTGCTCACGGTCGACGGGACTACCGGCCGGGTGCTGCTCGGCGCGGCAAAGCTGGTGCAGCCCGAAGCGGGAGAGCACTACGACACACTGATGACGTGGGCCGATGAGCGGCGCCGCCTCCGAGTCCGGACCAACGCCGACACTCCGCAGGACGCCAGACGGGCGCGAGAGTTCGGCGCCGAAGGAATCGGGCTGTGTCGCACCGAGCACATGTTCTTCGAGGGCGAGCGCATCACCGCCATGCGCGAGATGATCGTTGCCCCCGACGAGGCGGGCCGGCGCCGAGCACTCGCCAAGCTGCTCCCGATGCAGCGTGAAGACTTCGAGGGAATCTTCGAGGCGATGACCGGCTACCCCGTCACGATCCGCCTGCTCGATCCGCCGTTGCACGAGTTCCTGCCGCACACCAAGGAAGAGCTCGCCGGGCTGGCCAAGGTGATGAAGCTCCCGCTTCCCCGGCTCAAGGCGCTGGTCGCCGGCCTGATGGAGGCGAACCCGATGCTGGGGCACCGCGGTTGTCGCCTCGGCATCACCTACCCCGAGATCACGGAGATGCAGGCTCGCGCCATTTTCGAAGCGGCGGCCCACGTCGTGGCCCGCGGCAAGAAGGTGGTCGTCGAAGTGATGATCCCGCTCGTCGCCATCGCCGAAGAGCTGCGGCGCCAGGCGGCGATCGTCCGTCGCGTGGCGCAGGAGGTGTTTCACGAAGCCGGGCACGCCGTCCCCTACCTCGTGGGGACGATGATCGAGCTGCCGCGGGCGGCGCTGACGGCGGACGAGATCGCCAAGGAGGCGGAGTTCTTCTCCTTCGGCACCAACGACCTGACACAAACGACGTTCGGCCTCTCGCGCGACGACGCCGGGCGGTTCCTGCCGTTCTACGTCGAGTCGGGAATCCTCAAGGACGACCCGTTCCAGGTGTTGGACCAGGACGGCGTCGGCCGGCTCATCGAAGTGGCCGTGAAGCTCGGCCGCGGTACGCGCTCCGAGCTGAAGGTCGGGATCTGCGGGGAGCACGGCGGCGAGTCATCGTCCGTCAAATTCTGCCACCACGCCGGGCTCAACTACGTGTCGTGCTCGCCGTTTCGGGTACCGATCGCCCGCCTCGCCGCGGCCCAGGCGGCCCTCGAGGAGGCGGGCGTCGTCAATCGCACCAAAGCAACGGTCTAACAGCTACTTCCCACCGCCTCCCAGCCCGGCGAACGCCGAGCCGATCAGCACGCCGAGCAACGTCGAGATGATCGCGACGGTATACGCCGCGCCCTTCGACGTCTTCTGAGTAACCTGAACGCCGATCGCCGTCAGAAACATGGCCCACAGGGAGAACGGATTGATGCCCGCGAGGAAGGCCCCCACAAATCCGCCGGTACTCGGCGCCAGCAGATTCAGGCCGAGCGGCGGCCGCAGGTCGTCAGGGGACGTGACCGCATCCACCCCCTTCAGCTTCAGGACAATGAGCCCCGCGACCTGAAGCAGGATCGTGGGCACGGCGAGGTAGCATGAGAGGCTCAGTAACGTCTTGAACTTGGCGTCCGAACCTGCCAGCAACATGACGAGCAGCCAGAGCAACCCCGCACTGATCAACAGCCCGATCAGTAGAAAGATCGGCGCGAAGGCGATGCCGATAGACTGGAACTTCGCTGCGTTCGCCGCGGCCGCGGGGTTTTGTTGAGCGATCTGTGCCATGCGCGTAGCGATGGCGGCCTGGGTGAACGGCATCATCATGTATGCGACCAGGACGATGATGATCGACAAGCCGATCCAGGGGAGGAGGAACTTGGGCCGCTCCCGTACGCGCTCGAACACCTCGCCCGGCGAAAACAGCACCCGGACCAGATCCAGCACTGCACCCATCGCGCCTCCGAGAAAGGGAAAGGTTGTTGACGCCGGGCCCAATATATGCAGCATGAGCCCTCGTGCGTCGAAGCCTACGTCCTGTGGCCATAAGGGGTTTCGCCGCCACCCTTGACCCTTCGAACGATGCAGGGGTAGAGTAGCGATCACGCCCCACAACTGGCGGTTGCATGGTCGGCATTCTCGGTTTCGTCCTGCTCACCCAGACTCCGGTGCAGGTCGCGGCACACCCGGCGAAGCTCGGCGTGCGCGCCTGGCTGCCCGACACGGTCCTCCCGGTCGGCGCTCCGGCGCGCGTCTACGTCGAGCTCGAAGACAGCGGCTACTTCGCGCTGCTGCACGTCGAGCCCTCGGGGCGCATCCGGGTCCTGTACCCGGAGCATCCCAACGACCCCGACGTTGTGCCGGGCGGAGCGACATTCGTGGTCGGGGGCATCAGCGACAGCACGACGTTCCGGGTGGTCGCGCCGGGCACCGGCACGCTCCTGGCGGTGCGGTCGTGGACCCCACTGGACTTCGCGAGCCTGGTGGACGGAAACCGATGGGACTATGCCCGCGCTCTGCTGCTGCAGCCCACGGCCGGCAATCCTCTGGCGGCATTACTCGACATCGCCGATCGGATCACCGACGGCGAAGCATATACCTACGACCTGACGGGATACCGCACGCCCGGGGCGCTCGCCGCGCGGCGCACCACGACCGACTCGGTCTGCGGTAGCTGTTTCACCGCCCACCACCTGCACGTCGACGCCGCACCTGCCGACGGCGACGCGGATGCGATCGCCATCGACCACAGCATGGCCGCGTCGGGGAATGGCTCGGTGGTCGACTGCTCGTATACCACGCTGACCAGCTCATTCTGCGGGGTCGACAACAGCGTCACGACATATCAGGAATCGACGGCCGCCGCGCCG
>DASTHG010000446.1:0-6703 GCA_035718325.1 Gemmatimonadales bacterium
TGCGGACTTTCGACGAGCCACGGGAACGGGCGACGCCCCGGCTAACGAACGGTCTCGCAGACCCTAGGCAGCGCGGACTATCGCCCGCCCCAACTTGCTCACACTTTAGAGAAGAATCGAGATACAAGGCAGCGCCAAACTGCTTCCGGTCTGTTATGCGCCCTACGCTGCTTGTTGCCATCGGTCTGCTGACCACGTCTCCTGCGAGAGCGCAGCAGGCGGCGCTTGCCGACTCTGTTCTGCGCATCGGGGACGATTCTCTGCACTACCAGACCCGCGGGCGCGGCGTCCCAGTCCTCCTTCTGCATGGATTTGGAGGGCGGCTGGAGGAGATGGACAACCTCGCCGCCAGCCTCGCTGGCGGTTACAAGGTGATCGCCTTGGACCTTCAGGGTTTCGGCCGGAGCAGCGCGCCCGAGCCGTTGACCCGCTACGGTGCAGTCATGGTGGACCACGTGATCGGACTCCTCGATCACCTCCACGAGCGGCGCGTCCACCTGGTTGGCTACTCGATGGGTGCCACCCTCGCCGCGGCGGTGGCGGCGCGCCATCCAGAGCGGGTCCGAAGTCTGACGTTGATCGGAGCCATGCCCCTCCGCTCCGGAAGCATCATGTTGCCACTGGTGGATTCGGAAGCGAGTGCGCTGAAGCGCGGTGACGGCCTGCGGCCCCTAATCGTCGGCCTGAACCCTGTGGGCGCACCTTTGCCGAGCGATTCGGCGATCGTCGCAATCAGCCGAGAAGACCTGGCCGGGCACGATTCGCTTGCCTGGGCTGCCGCGCTCCTTGGCATGCACGACTTCGTCCTCTCCGATTCCGAAGCCCACGCCCTCGCCATGCCAATCCTAGCCCTCTTCGGTACCGCCGATCCGCTCCGTGGTGATGTGGCCGGCTGGGCCGGGCGCCTCCCGAGGCTCCGCGTGGATACGCTCTCGCGTGCCACACACAATGACGTTCTCGGTCATGCCGCGCTTGCCGGCAGCGTGCGAGGCTTCCTGAAGTCTGTTGACGCGCAGGGGAGGCGCTGACACGTGGCGCTGCCTAACCAGCGCTTGAAGCTGTCGGCCCGCGGCGGCCGCTTGAAAGGGAACGGGTCTATCTTGTCTGCGGCCGCCGCAGGCCGCAGCTTAAGCGCAATCCGTTAGCCGGCGCCTGACCATGGCCTCCTATATCGGCCCTCTCCTATACGTCGCTCCTCTCTGCCTAGCCCTGCTATTCCTTTTCCGCAAACTCGCGCAGCTCGAGAACCGATTCGTTAGGCTGCACCGCCCGGTGTAATCACGTCGTAATCCGTTGCACACGCCCGCGACATCGCTCACACTTACTGTTCGATGTCGTCTGTCGATCGGGATTGCCATGCGCCTTGGTCTATTCGTCGGCTTACTCGTCATCGCGGTGTTAATCTCCACCTTCTTCATTCCGGTCGGGCCCGAACATCTGACCGTCCCTTCTGGGACAATCCCTGTCCCTCCAACCTCCGACTCCTGCCTCACTCTGCGCTATTCAGGATATGCCCGATCAGAAGGCTTGCCGCATAAGCTCAAGCTGCGTGCGGACGCAACCTCATGGGTTCTAGGACGCAAGACGTATCGTGCAGTGGGTGATGGAGATTGGTCTTGGAGTTTTGCCTATTGGTCATACGCAGGCCCCGATTCGATTGACGTTACGGCACATCATCAGGCAATCCTTCGATTGTCTCGGTTTCCGGCGGGAGGCGTGCGACGAGGACGGGGCGTGCCATACCTTGATGGCCCCCTCTTCTTTGCTCTATTCTTTCCCGTACAAGGTCCATTCCATGTATGGAGCGAAGGTGTCTCCTGTTCTAGCATCTAGGATTTGCGGTGCAGCCTAACATGCGCATGAAGCTGTCGTGGCGCGGCTCCCGATGCGCGTCGCTCCTTCGCATGAGGTCAGCATGAGACTGCAACCGCTCACCAGTTTCCTCTTGGCTGGCTTGCTGGCGGCCGTGCCGGCTCGAGCACACCAGGCTGGACTGCTCCTCGGGTACGTGACCCAGAGCGGCACGGGCAGGCCCGAGTATCGGACCATGTGGCTCGTGTTGTCGCCAACGGAGGCGCACGAGGTCGCCGATGTCCCGGACATCGTCGTCCCGCGCGCGACCGGGTTTTGGCGGGTGGGCACGACGGTCCTGTGCGGGAAAGACGGGACGCACGAAGTCGTGTGGCAAACACCGATCGGGCGCGCGCCGGTAGTCGCCGGGACGCCGTGCTCCGCGCCCGACACGAGCGGCCTCGACACCGCCCTCGCGAGCGAAAGCGCTGCAGCCGACACCTCGGGGTGCTCCGCGGACGAGGCCAGGATCCTGTTCGTGTCCCCGACCGACATCGCCGACCAGTACGAAACCAAACAGACCGAGTCCTGCGAGCCGCGCGGCGGGCATTGGCAAGACAGCAACGAAGTTCGTTCATTCGACGGAGACCGGGTGAGCCTGCACGACCTGCTTGGAAGCGCGGCAGCACAGGCGTACGCTCTGGCCATCACGCGGGGGTATCAGGAGGTGACGCAGGAGGCCAACTGCCCTCCACTCGACACGAGTGCATTCGACCTCGAGAGCTGGGGCATCAAGCACAGCCGGGGCGGCTGGCACGCAATCGCGATGGATAACGCGGTCGGAGGAGAATGTGAATACGAGCACGCGATCGACCCGCCCCTCCCCCCGCGTGTGACCGGTGACGCATCCCTCATCGGGTCCTGGACTGCGCTCGGCCGGGCGATTCCCGGCCTCACGGACTACTTCACGGCGCCGAGCGGCGGCTTTGTCGTGGGGGTGACCGCGCGACCCGCGCCCGGGATTCCCCGAGAACTGGTCGCCTACACCGCGACGGCCGGGACGCCGCAGCACCGGCTTCTCGCCGTCCCGTTTCCGGCTCAAGCGATCGTAATGGCGCAGTGGGCGATGGGCCGTCACGTCGCGGCTTGGACGAGCGCGATCGAGGGGATACGCAATCACCCGCTTCCCCCCGTGGTCGGGGATCATCCTCACCAGCCTTCGAAGCCTGGACAAGAGAGATCGCCGCCGCCGCACCACCCCCTCATTGGGATCATCCCCTGGAGGGCGCTGCCGAACATGCGCTTGAAGCTGGCGGGCCTATCGCTCTTAAGGGAATCGGAGTGTTGTGCCCTGGCGGGCACTAACTATCGTTCAACAACGCCGCGCCCTGCGCGCATGTCGCCCGCAGCTTATGCGCGATTCGTTAGGCCGCATCGTCCCACTCACCACCACGCTTAGGTAGCAAGGCCCCGTCCCCATGAACACCTCCCGCTTCGTGTTAGGACTCAGTACCGCCCTCCTGTCCTGCATGCGACCGCATCCGGTCACGGCGCTAGCCTCCGCTCCGGACACGACTGTCATTGTGACGCTCGGAACCGGCACGCCGAGACCCTTGCCCGACGTCATGGGACCGGCCACGGCGATTCTTGTCGGAAATCGGGTGTTTGTGGTCGACGCGGGCGAGGGGATAGAGCGGCGGTTGGCTGCCGCCCATCTACCAGTCGACGGCGTCACCGCACTTTTCATCACACATCTTCACTCCGACCATGTCCTCGGCCTGGCGGACCTGGTCTTCACGTCGTGGGTTCTCGGTCGGACCCGACCTTTTCCGGCCTACGGCCCCGTTGGCCTCACGCGCATGACCGACTACCTCTATGCTGCCTTTCAGGAAGACATCCAGATTCGCACTCGTGGCCTCGAACACGAGTCTCCGAACGGCTACCGCCTCGCCGTCCATGAGATTGAGCCCGGCGTGATCTACGATAGCGCCGGCGTTCGCGTGACGGCCTTTTCGGTGCAGCACGGCGAGTGGAAGCAAGCATTCGGCTATCGGTTCGATACCCCGGATCGAAGCATCGTGTTGTCCGGCGATACTCGACCGAGCGATGCCCTGGTCCGAATGGCATCCGGCGTCGACGTGCTGATCCATGAGGTCCAACCGACCGACTCGACCCAGCGCCCTGGGACCCGCACGGCGGCGGCCTGGGCCGCCTACGTTCGGGCATACCACACGACGGCCCTGCAACTGGGAGAACTGGCGGCCCGCGCGCAGCCCAAACTGTTGGTCGTGTACCATGACGGGCGACGCGCGCCACGGGAACAGATCCTCGCGGATATCCGCCGGTCCTTTGCTGGACCGGTCGTGCTTGCCGAAGACTTGCAGCGGTTCTGAACCATGCCCCTCGGACCGCAGCGGCCTAACCGGCGCTTGAAGCTGCCGGCCCGCGACGGCCGCATGATTGGGGAACGGTCATCCTTGTCTGCGACCGCCGCAGACCGCAGCTTAAGCGCATCTCGTTAGGCGGCAACGTTGTCTCTCGTCGGAAGTCGCGTGCACAGTGTGAGCTGGGCCCCGCTCGTAGCGGTCCTCTCGATTGTCGGCTGCCGGCCACGCCAAGCCCCGACCACCGCCGGCGCGCTCCTTGATCCGGGGCACGCGACCGCGATCGCGGACAGCGTGCGAGCGTTTGCTCAAGAGGTGGCGCTTGGCGTCACAGCAAAGGGCCCGGCTGCTTGGCGTGCTTATTTCGCGGATGAGCCGGCGTTCTTCATGGCTTCAGAAGGCCGGCTCGCATTCCCCAACAGCGACGCTGCCACGCGTGCCATCGAGGGGCTTACGCACACGATCGCGCACATCGAGCTGCGCTGGGGTGCGGGCTTGCGAGTCGACCCGCTCGCGCCCGGGCTGGCCTTGCTTGCGGCGCCGTACCACGAAACGCGCGTCGATCTGCAAGGCCATCAGGTGGAGGAGGACGGCTTCTTCACGGGCCTCGTCGAGCACCGGGCCGAGGGGTGGCAGTTTCGCGATGCCCACTGGTCGGTCGTAACCTTACCGTCAGCGGTGCCGTGACGTTGCCGCCTAACAAACGCATGAAGCTGGCGGGCCGCGGCGGCCGCCAGACCAAGGAAAGGTCCATCTTGATCGCTGCCGCCGCACCACGCAGGTTATGCGCGCTTCGTTAGGCAGCGCCCTCACCAAGGAGAAGCATGACTCTCGTCGTCACGGTGCTCGCAGCGCGCGTACTTCCGGACCGCGTAGCTGATCTGCAGACCGCATACGTCGAGGCCGCGCACGGGCCATTTCCGCCAGGTTTGGTCCGCAGCTCGCTGCTCCAGGACCGCAGCGACCAGACCCAATGGCGCATCGAAACCGTCTGGGAATCCCAAGACGCCCTAACAGCAATGCGTGAATCACCCGGCAAGCCTCGCGGTGTTCTGATCTTCGAAACCGCCGGCGCTCAGCCCTCCCTCAGCATCTTCGACACGGTCGCAGACTTCGTCGTATCGAAGGGCGCTGCCTAACCAGCGCATGAAGCTGTCGTGGCACGGCGGCCGCTCGAAAGGGAATGGATCTTGATCACCGCGCAGGTCGCTCAAAGAAGCTTTGATCCACTAGTTCATTGCAGCGCTACAGACGCTCCTGTTAAGTCAGCGATGATAGAGAGGAACTCGGAAGCGCACTGGGGCTGCCGTTCGCGTTCTCACCCCTTGCACGCGATCGACCCATCTGCTATATACTGAACCATATGGTTCAGTCTCAGCCCGCCCGCCTCGATGCCTCGTTCGCCGCGCTCTCGGACGCCACCCGCCGCGGGGTGCTGGAGCAGCTCGGACGTGAAAACGCCTCGATCACAGCCCTCGCCGAACGGTTCCACATGACGCTGACGGGGATGAAGAAGCACGTCGGCGTGCTGGAGCAGGCGGGTTTCGTGAGGACCCAGAAGGTCGGCCGCGTGCGGACCTGTCGGCTCGGCCCGCGGCGGCTGGAAGACGAGACGGCGTGGATCGAGCGCTACCGCCGGCTCTGGGACGCGCGCTTCGATGAATTAGAGAAGGTGGTCGACAAACTGCAACACAAGGAGAAAGGCAATGGAAACCAGGACCGCAAGTGAGCCCACCCCCATGAAGAACCGCACCACCTCGGAGCGCAAGTCCGCGCGTGAGCTCGTCGTGACGCGAACGATCAACGGCCCGGCGCGGATCGTGTTCGAGGCGTGGACCAAGCCCGCGCTGTTCAAGCAGTGGTGGGTACCGAAGTCGCTCGGTTTGACGCTGCTGTCGTGCGACATGGACGTTCGTCCCGGGGGCAAGTACAAGCTCGTGTTCAAGCACGGAGCCTCGGAGCCGATGGCGTTCTACGGGCGGTACACGGAAGTGACGCCGCCTTCGCGGCTCGTGTGGACGAACGAAGAGGGCGGGGAAGCCGGGTCGGTCACCACGGTGACCTTCACTGAGGAAGGCGGCAAGACGCTGGTGGTGCTGACGGAGCTGTACCCGTCGAAGGAAGCGCTCGATGCGGCGATCGCGTCGGGGAGCACCAGTGGCGACATGAATGAGACGTTTGAGCAGCTGGACGCACTGGTCGTCACATTGAAGTAGCAGAGCGACTAGTAGCCAGCGATCAGGGAAGACGCCAAGTTGCAAGTGGCTCCAAGCTTCAAGCAGGTAGTTCCTAGGAACTGCCGCTTGCGACTAGCGACCACTTTGCACCTTGGCGTCTTGGCGTCTTGACTAGTGTCACATCGGGATTACCCCGATCGGTGATGCAACACGACTACGAGTGGACCGAGACTGCGCCCCGCGCCACCGGAGATCCAAACAATGGGAGCTAGCGCCGCTGCAGCCGTGATTCTGGTGAAGGAAAAGCATATCGTCACCGCGTTTCGCCAAGCCGGCGCAGTGTCCCCCACC
>DASTHG010000447.1:0-5716 GCA_035718325.1 Gemmatimonadales bacterium
CGTTATCGGTTGTCGGTATTCGGACTTGTTCACGGTGAGGCGCAGGGTATACGTCCCCGGCGGCACCAGCGGCCCCTCGGGCGACGCCGGAGTGAGTCCGGGATTGGCGTTGATCTCAAAGCTGTGGGAGAACGCCGGCGGATCGTCGGTGCGCAGGTCCCAGTTCACGCGGTTCAATCCCACGGCTTTGGGAAGCTGCTCCGCCGCCGCGAGCCAGAAATTCGGCTCGGGCGGCTGCGCCGCTTCCTTCACCGGCGCCACCGTAGCGCTCGACATGTGGCGCACGACGCTGCCGTTCGCGTCCAGCACGTCGAGCGTGATGTCGTCAGCCGGTGGCGTGGTCAGTGAGTAATAAATCAGTGCGCCGTCGGGCGGATTGAGGGCGTGTGGGACTTCGGGCGGGAACGGCGTGTCGTTGCCGACGTTGCGACGCACCCGCACCGCCTCTCCCGGCGTGAAGAGGTGTACCGGCTCGCCTGCTACCGCCGTCGTCATCTGCCGCAGGGGCGAAACGTCGTCCAGCACCCAGATGCCCCGCCCGTACGTACCCACGATGAGGGCGTTGCCGTGCACCACGATGTCGCGATAGGACGTGTTGGGCAGATTTTGCTGCAGTGGTTGCCAGTGATCGCCGTCGTCGAACGAGACGTACACCCCGCTCTCCGTCCCCGCGAACAGCAACCCGCGCTGCTTGGGATCTTCCCGGATCACGCGCGCGAACGAGCCACTCGGCTGTCCGGTGGCAAAGCCGGCCGTGATCAGCGTCCACGTCTTCCCGAAGTCGCGCGTGCGATAGAAGTAGGGCGTGTAGTCGCCGGTGACATGCAGGGAAAGTGCGACGTACGCCGTGGCGGGATCGAAATGCGATGCGTCGATCGCCAGGATGTCGGCGCGGCTCGCCACTCCGGGAATCCCGGGAATCGTCACGTCCTCCCAGGTCTTGCCTTCATCCTGGGTCAGCTTGATCAGGCCGTTTTGCGTCCCCACCCAGATCACGCCGCGCTTGACGGTCGAGAGCGCCATCGACTGGATCGCGCCACCCACCAGGTATCCGGGCTTGCCGCGCAGGCTGTCGGGCGTCGGCACCGTGTCCTTGGGGAAGCCCAGATCGGGCGACAGCTTGGTCCAGTGCACGCCGCCATCGGTCGTCGCCATCAGGAAATTGAGGCCGGTGATCAGCTCGCGCGGATTCCAGGGCGCGAAGGCGATGGGCTGCGAGATCGTGGTCCGCCCTTTCAAATCGGGGTCGACGTTGGGACTCACGTTGATCCACTGCTCGCTCGGGTAGGTGATCTTGAACACGCCGACGCCCGTGGCATACACGATGTTGGGATTCAAGGGATCCGGGGCCTCGCTGCCCCATTCCCACCCGGGGACCGGGTTCCAGTCGAGCGTGGTAATGGCACCCTGGTTGCCGCGCAGCCGTGTGCGGATCGCGCCGGCGTCCTGCTGCGAGGCATAGATCCACGCCGGATACGAGTTGTCCACGGCGAGATGGTAGACCTGCTCCGTCGACTGATTGTACCACGAGCTCCAGGTGATACCACCGTCCAGCGTGACCACCGCCCCCTGATCGAGGCCGAGCAGCATGCGCTGCCCGTTGGTCGGGTCGATCCATAGTTGCTGCGGATCGTCGCCACCGGGAGCGCCCTTGAAACCGGTGAAGCTGGTGCCGCCGTCCGAGGACTTGTAGCTCGACGTATTGATGGTGTAGACGACGTCGGGGTTCTGGGGGTCGACGTAGACGCCGCAGTTGTAGCCGCCCTGGCCGTTTGCGATGCGCTTGTCGGCGGCATCCATCTGGCGCCACGTGGTGCCGCCGTCGTCGGAGCGATATAGACCGAAGTTGCCGATCAGAAACATGCGCTGCGCGTTGGTGTGCATCGCGATCGCGATTGAGGTCCGGCCGGTGAGCCGCGGCAGGCCGCCGCCCGTGATCTCGTGCCACGTCACGCCTTCGTCCGTCGACTTGAAGAGCTTCGTCTGCGTCGGTCCCGTCTGGCTGCCCCCGAATCCGCCCGGACCGAAGCGCGCCGGACCGGTGATGGGCGTCGCGTAGTGCCGCACCGTCGTCGCGAGTAACACGTCGGGACGATCGAAGGCCCAGGTGATCTTCTGCGCGCCGGTCGAATCGTCGACGTACAGGGTCCTGGTCCACGCCTTCCCGCCGTCTGTCGACCGGTACACGCCGCGCGTATCGGATTTCTTGTGGACGTCGCCCTGCGCCGCGAGCAGCACGAGGTTCGGGTCCTTGGGATCGACGAGGATCGAGGGGATCTGTTTGGTGTCGTCGAGACCGAGGTGTTGCCACGTCTTCCCGGCATCGCTGGACTTGTAGACGCCGTTGCCCTCGTTGATGCCACCGCCGGTGATCAGGTCGCCCATGCCGACGTAGATGACGTTCGGGTCGGACGGAGCGACCTCGACGGCTCCCACCGATGATGCCGCGGTGATCGAGTCGAAGATCGGCGTCCACATCTCACCGGCGCTGGTGGTCTTCCAGACGCCGCCGAGCGGCAGGCCGATGTAGTAGACGCCGGGCTGACCGATCGCACCGGAGACCGCGGCCACGCGGCCCGCGCGGAACGGTCCGAGGTTACGCCAGACGAGACCGGACAGCAGGCTCGGCGGAACGGGGCCGCGCTCGGGTGGACCCGCCGGGGCGGCACCGAGCAGCGCAATGACCAGCACGAGCCCAACGGGGCGGAGCGAAACCGACAGACGTGAGAGCATGTCGAGCAACTCGCGGAGTGAGGTTGTGGCGGCCCTCAATGATACGCCCTCCGCGAGGCTCGATGCAATCGGGCGTTACGGCTTCCCTTTCGTCGTGTCGCCCTGCTCCCCACGGCGCGGCTTGGGCGGCTGCCGTTTGGACGGCGGCTTTCTGGACGGCGTCGTGTCGTTCGGCGCACCAGGACGGTTCTTGTCCTTGTCGGGGCGCACCTGGCCGCGTGGTGACGCGGTGTCGGGCGGAGCTTGATGATCTCTGCCTCTCACCTGGTTGCGCGGGGGGCCGGGCGGCTGGTCGCTCGGCGCCGGGTGGAAGCGCGGCGCGCCGGTATCGGGGGATGTGGGATGATCCCTGCCCCTGTCCCGATTCCGCGGTGGACCGGATGGCGCCTCGTTCTGGGGCGGCTGGAAGCGCGGTGCGGTGGTATCCGGCGGCGTGGGATGGTCCCTGCCCCGGTCCTGCCCCGGCGGTGGTCCACGCCGGCGCGATGGCGCGGGCTGCGAATCAGTGGCGGGTGCATTCGCCGCCGGAGGTTGTGGATTCGGCACCAGGACCCCGGTCGGCGGCGGCCGGTGTGGCGCCGGTAACCCGCCGCGCACTGGACGCAGCTCGGCAGACGATCCGCTCGCCGGCACCGCCGGCTTCACCGCCGGCGTCGGCTGACGCGAACCGATGCTGTCGCGCAACCGCGCCCAGATCGAGCGGTCGAGCGGCTTGCCGGGCTGGGCCCTGAGCGCCGGCTCGGCGGCCCAGAAGGGAACGCGTGCCGGCGGCGGCGGCGTCTTCACGACGACCTGCCGGTCGATCACCGTCTGCGGGGGGCGGCGTACGCGCATCGGGCCCGGTTGCGCCAACACACTCACCCGCGTCGGCGCCAGCGGCGCCGCGGTACCCGTGACGACCGCTTCCCGCAGACGCTCTCGGGGCACGATGACGGCGTTGCGGCCGACGGGCCACGCGCCGACGAACGTCTCCTCCGACACCGAGGTGACCGCTCCCGGCGTCTCGCGGTTCCGGTAGCGGACGTTGGTGACGTCGATGTTGGTGACGTTGATGTTGGTCACATTGACGTTCGTCACGTTCACATTGCGGATGTAGGTGGGGGAGGCGCGATAGGCCGGGACATACACCTCGTCCGGGCCGAGCGGGAACCAGGCCACGCCGCCCGCGCCGCCCGCGGCGAGCGTCAGATTCCAGTGCGGTCCGCCCACGAACACCACAAGGGCGGGCGCGTAGACGGGGCGGGCCGCGACGCGACCCGGCACCCACGCCCAGCGATCATAGAACCACACCCAGCGGCCGTAGTGGAACGGTGCGAATCCCCACGGCGCGTCATCGACCCACGTCCAGCCCCACGGATCCACCCACGCCCAGTGACCGTAGCGGTAGGGCGCCCAACCGGTCTCGACTTCTCGCGGCACCCACACCGGCCCATACGAGCCCCCGTCGCGCCAGTCGCCGTAATCGTCGAGATCCTCGTACCCCACCATGTCGGGCGAGACGTAGCGTGTGGAGCGTGACTCGTCCCAGCGGCGGTCGCGGCTGGCGCACCAGCGCTCCCAGTCATCCGGCCGACTCGCGTCGGTGATGTCGTAGTCCGGCGAGTCGCGCCCCGAGAGAATCCCCACCTGGCCCGCTTCGACCGAGAACGCGGACCCCGCGGCAGTGACTTCCGCTGCTCCGCCCCGCACCGTGACCACGGTCGTGTCGCCGCTCGAATCGACGTCGACCCGGTAGGTGCCGGGGCGTTCGAGCGTGACGGCGCCGTTCGGGGTGTCGATCTCGAACAGGTCGTGATCGTCGAGGCGGCGCAGCCGCACGTCGAGTGAGCCCTCGGAGAGATCGATCTGCGCCGTGCGGTCATCGAGGGCGAGGAATCCGAAATCGGTGAACTGATCGAGGCGGATCACGTTCGAGCCGAGCGAGATCTCGGCGCGCGCGTCCCCATCGGTCCAGAGATGATCCCCGTTGCGCAGTGGATAGTTGACGGTGGCGTCGGTCCAGTCGTCGACGTCGCCGGGCCGGAAGGACACGGAACCGCTGAGGAAGCTGAGCCGCGCGACGCGGCTCGGAGGATCGACGTCGCGGTTGTCCGGGCCCTGGGCGGCAGGCAGCAGCGTCAGCACCAGCACCGGCAAGACGGTCTGTGGAAACCGCAGGAGATTTTTCATGGCTCGTGATACCCCCGCAACGCCGTGGGATCGAGTTCCCCTGTTCCGGCGACCTGAACAGATGGAATGCCGTCACTCGTACAGCGCCACGCGTCAGCCATGGGACAGGGTAAGTCGTCGCCGCGGTTGTGAGCAGTCGCACGCCCTGCACTAGGTTCCCAAGTTCCCTCGGTTCCCCGGCTAAAGCCGGGGCTCGGCGCTGCGCGACGCATCTTGAAAGACGCAACGCAACCAGCCATCGCCCTTGAGGGCGTGCCGCGATTAGCGCCGAGCCGCACTTTCAAGCGCGGACAACGGGGCACGGCGCTGCGCGACGCAGTTCTTTATTATTGTTCCCGCCACATGGCCGACCCCTACGCGTCGCTCCGGGTTCCCGACTTCCGCCGTTTCATCGTCTTTCTCGCCACCCAAACGCTCGCCACCATGATGCAAGGCGTCGCGGTAGGGTGGCAGCTCTACGTCGTGACGCACGATCCGCTCGCGCTCGGGATCGTGGGGCTGGCCGAAGCGCTGCCATTCATCGGCCTCGCCCTCCCCGCCGGCCACCTCGCCGATCGCGTCGATCGGCGGCGGTTATGCCTCGCGGCGCTGTTCGTGCTGGCGCTGTGCAGCGCCGCCCTATTCGCGCTGACCGCGCTGCAGCTGATTCAAGTCGACACGGCGTGGGTGGTGTACGCGGTGATCTTCGTGAGCGGCATCGCGCGCAGTGACCTGCAGCCGACGCGCACCGCCCTGTCGGCCGACCTCGTGCCGCGCGCGCTCTATGTCAACTCGATCACCTGGCGCAGCTCGACCTGGCAATCGGCAGCCGTCG